>NZ_JBMGQC010000002.1:0-108701 GCF_049739545.1 Streptomyces sp. SLBN-8D4 | reverse complement strand
TGTCGATCTTCTGTGTAGTTACGACATGAGAATGCTGTTGACCTGCTGTGCTTAGAGTTCAGAGATGACACTGCGATCTTGGCTGGTATGGCTTCTGAACTGCTGTGGTTTATCAGAAGGGTTGTAGACCCTCAGGCTGATCTGGCATCTCACCTGTGGTGCTGTGACTAGACAGAAGATGTCGTAACTAGAGAGATAGTTACTTTGCTCGGGAGTAGAGTGCGACGTCGCAGCATAGTTGATCTTTGGGTGGCGGCTGCCTATGCGAGCTCTCCCGTCACGCGGCATATCTAGAACCAGGTACGCGCCGCCGTCACGAAGGGGGAGATCATCCAGTACGGCAGATGCCGCAGGACGTGCTGGACCCAGTGTTCGAAGTGGCGGGTATCCGGTTCGGCGTACCACCAGCCGAAGTAGCTGACGGATGCCTTGGCCGTCGATCAACACACCGACGGCGCTGGGGGACCGCCGCCCCGGCCTGATCCGGGCGAGCTGACTTGGCGGAGCCGCCCTCAGGGGAGGGCATTGCTCGCAGGTGGAAGCCGAGGCCGCTTGCATGGATGGCGCTCGCGGACCGCTTCACGTTGTCCAGTACGTCCTGCTCGGCTGTGCTGAGAACTGGGAATGGTCAGAGGTTGTTGTCGGTGAGGATTCCGCGGTGCACCGTTTCCTCGACTGTGCGTCCCTGCCGCTGTGCCAGGGTGTGGAAGGCGTCGTGTTCCCGCTGCCAGTTCAGGGCACGCTCGGCGGCCGTCTGGCGGACGTACTCATCCGGGGCCAGGCCCAGTACGGACGCGTGGGCGACGATGGCGTCTTGCTCGACGGGAGTGAATTCCGCAAAGAACTCCTGAGGTTGACCGACCGGCTCGGCTGGCATCTGCACTGGCAGTGCCCTGTGCAGACCGTGACGCTATCGCAGTATTTGCCCGCCCGGATTGGCTGGCCCAGGCCTGGGAGTGGTGCGATATCGGATGCTGGTGGGACGGCTGCTTTGTCAGAGTGGGGGAGTGGCTGATGACTTTCGGTTTCTGACGTTGCGGGCGTTCGCGCGGCCGCCGCGGCTGCTGGTGGTGGTGCCTTCTGTTGAGGCGGCGTGGGTGCGATGGGCGGCGGCGGGGCTGGGCGCGTTGAGCCGGGTCTGGGGAGGCTGTGCCGGAGCGGTCGTGCCTGCCTCGGTGGTTGATCATCCTGCGCTGGCGGACGTGATGCGGCGGATGCAGCCCGATCATGTACTGGCGTACGCGCCTTCAGGCGCCACAGTCGAGGGGATCTACCCGGGAGCCGTGCGCCGAGCGCTGGGCGGCCTCGAGGGCGAGGCGAGACGTCAAGCCGAGGACTTCGCACGCACGGAGGCGTGGAATCTTGGGGGGTTGCCGGATCTGGAACCGGCGCTCGCGGCGCTGCGGGAACGGCTGAGCGTCAATGCCATAGGGGAGGCGGTGCAGGAGACGCAGCTATTTGACGACCCGGCACAGGTGGGTCTGACCGCGTTGGCCGACGTGGCTCTCCGACCGGTCCTGGGCGTGCCCTTTCCTCTGGTGACGACGCCGACTGCTTTGGCCTATGCGGCCCGTGTGGGTGTGGACTTGGAGGCGCCCGCCGCCGCGAATCTCGTGCCGGATGAGGCGCGCTGGCGGGACGGGGTCACCCAGCGGGCCAGCACCGCGCTGCTGGACTGGCTGCACCCCGCATCACCGCAGGACACGCTCGCCCTGCTCGATCCTGCGGCAGCCCGATGCGTGCACCTGGACCGTGACCGCCTTCGGGCCGAGCCGGTGGTGGTCGTCGGGGACAGGCCGGAGGATTTCGCGCTGGCCCAGCTCGCCGGCCTGGTCCACGGCCCGTGTATGTGGCTGCCATGGCAGGACCCGAGCCCGTTCACGATCATGGGCCGCTTCCCGCGCTGGAGGGGATCGGGCACGATCCGCGTCACCAGTGCCTCGATGTCCGTGGAGGACGTCGCAGCGCGGATGCACACGATGTGGGACCGGCGGCCGCGCGCCTTCATCAACGGCAAAGAGGTGGACGACAAGGCATTCATCTGCGTGCCTGTGGAGGACCTGCGCACCAGGGGCAACAGCCTCTACGTGCATGAGCAGGCGTGGGATCTGCCGCGTTCGCTGCCCGCCACCGTGTCGCCGGACGGCTCGCTGGAGGCGGCCCTGGGGCTGCCTGCGGAAGTTCCGCCAGGGCTCGATGCCGCCCGGGACAAGTGGCAGGTCCTGCTGGTTGCTTCGGACCACCCGCTGCCACCACACCGCACCTTGACCGGCGACGCACTGCACGCTGGACAGGCCAACTCATGGGAGACGTTCGTACGGGCCGCGGACGGGGGCATCACCTACTCCTCCCATCGCTTCGACTTCGTCCCCCATGGCGCCTCCCTGGCAGGCACGCTGGCCGCACCACGGCTGCGCTGGCCGAGCCTGCCGGCCGTTCTGGTCCTGGCGGCCAAGCCTCACCGTGTGCAGCCAAGCGCCGCGGGCAAACGGGCGGCCGTGGCCGAACGCCTACTTGGCTCCCGGGCAGCCCTTGAGGATCTTGCCGCCGGCCCCGGATGGGACCTTTTGCAGACGTTCCTGCCCGGCCAACAGCATCCCGGCCAGCCCGAGGACGGCTGGTGGTCCTTGAAGACCTCGGTGGTGATGACCTTCCGCGCCCTGGCCGCCACCCCCCTCGCACCCGAATGGGACACCCCGCAACGTCGCGCCCAAGTCGACGAATGGGCCCGGCAGGGACTCCTGCGCCGAGGACTGGCCCTGGGGTGCCAGGAGTGCCCGGCCTTCGAGTTCTACCCCCTGGAGGAGATCGCGCAGCACTACCGTTGCCGGCGCTGCGGCGCCGGCAACGACCTCGTCCAGGCACGCTGGAAGACCGGCACCAGCGAACCCGAGTGGGCCTACGAACTGCACCCGGCCGTGGCCGAACTTATCGACAACAACGCCCACGTGCCCTTGCAGGCCACCCGCTACCTGCGCTGCCGGGCCAGAGGCATGCGCCCCCTGATGACAGCGGAATTCGAGATTTTGCGCAACGGCGAGCCGTTCGTGGAGATCGACTTCGCTCTGGCCGACGCCGACGAAGTCTGGCTGGGCGAAGCGAAGAAGACCAACGCCTTGGGCGACACCCATCGCGACATCAAAAGAGAGCTGTGCAAACTCCTCGATGGCTGCCAGGCGGTTGCCGCGCACCGCCTCGTCCTCGCGACCGCCGCTCCAGCATGGAACACCGCCACTCTGACGGTGGCCAGACGAGAACTGCACGGCCTGCGCACAGCTGGCAAGTACGCCCCCGATGTCTACCTCCTTACCGCCGTAGGTTCCTCCGCGCCAGCCTTCGAGTGCCTCGCCCCGACTCAAGACTGAACACCCGCGCATCTGGCATCGGGTCTTGCCCGTACGCCAGTCCTCCCGTTACCCCTCCCTTCAGGACACACCGAGGCTCAAGCGCCACAACCAGACGGCATCCGCACCTTCCGACGACGGCCGCCGGCCACTCCAGTCCCCGCCTGCGAGTGCAAAGAGGGACCAGCGCCCGCATCGTGCAGGCCGCCTGCCGACATGACATCGGTCATCACGTTCCGCACTTCACGCTCGGCTCTTCGGGGCCACGTCGGTTCACCCGCCAGGGACACGTTGGTCGGGCAGGTGGAACCGGACCGTGTGGAGGTAAGTTCAGTGTCCTTGCCGAAGGGGTGCCGTATGCGGTTGGACAGGTTCTGTGTTCCTGCGGGGGAGGATGTGCCTGTCGACTCCGGCGGATTTCTCCTGAGCCCGCCCGGCTTGTACGGCAGACCGTCGCCGGTGGTGCCGCTGGCCGATGCCTGCGCCGCCTCCGCGGTTCTCCTCGGGGAAGCCGGTATCGGCAAGTCTCATGCCCTGGCCACCGTCCTTGAAGCGAGCAGAAGTGCCGGGGACCGCAACGCCTGCGTACGGGTTGATCTCGGCGAGGTGAGGTCCTGGGACGACCTGACGCGCAAGGCACGGCTGGTACTCAGCCCGCCCGTCTCTGCGGGACCGCCACAGGACTCGACGCTCTCGGACCACGAGAGTGCTCCTGCACGCCTCCTTGTCCTTGACGGCGTCGACGAGTGCCAAGCCCCCAGCAAAGAGCTCGCCGGCTGGCTCACCGACCTGACCGAGACTTACGACTGCCGGCAGTTGCAGGTACTGATCGGCTGCCGCAGCATGGCCTACACCGAAACGCTGCGGCAGGCCGTCGCTGCCGCTTTCGGCATTACGGACGCTCGCACATACACCCTGGCACCCCTACGCCAAGCCGACTTGGCCGTGGCCGCCACTGCTAGGGGCGCTGATCCCGAGCAATTCCTCGAAGCGGTAACCACCGCCGGAGCCCAGACCCTCGCGCGTACACCTCTGACCCTCGACCTGCTGCTGGACACCTTCCTGCAGCACAGCGCACTCCCTGCGAGCCGCGCGGAGCTATATGCATTCGCCCTCCCGCACGCGGTCATGCACCAGGGCAAAGACCGCGCCCCGGACGACCTTGCGGGAAGCCAGGCCCAGAGATTCGCCACCGCCGCCCGCCTTGCCAGCTACTGCCTGCTGACCGGCGCTGACGGCGTCACCACCAGGCGCGACCCCGAGCCCGGTCGGTCTCTGCTGACGATCGACACCTTCCTCGGCAGACGGGAAAGCAGCTCCGGAGAGACCTTCACCATCGAGCGTCCGCTCATCGAAAGCGTGCTGCATAGTGCCCTGTTCAGCAGCCGCGGAACCGCAGCCGCCGGCCCCGCTCACGCCTCCATCGCCTCCTACCTCACCGCCCGGCATCTGTGCGACCACCGCATCCCGCGGGAACAACTGCAGGGACTTCTCATCCACCGCGCAGAGGTCGGCGATCCCGGAATCCCCACTGACCTTCACGAACTGGCTGCCTGGCTCATCGCCCTGAACCCTGCCCTGGGCCCATGGCTGATCGGCATCGACCCCCAGGCCATCGGCTCCTACAGCTCTTACATCGGCGACCCGCATTGCACCAGCCTCATTGTGGAAGGCCTGCTGAGGCAGGCACGGGAGAACACCCCCCGCAACGGCCTGTTCTGGCGGCACACGACACCGCTGCGACACCCCGGCCTCACCGCGCAGCTGACCCGGGCTCTTCGCGACGCCGTAAGCCGTCCCCTCCAGGGCACGTACGAGCTGGAACTCATCCTCGCCCTGATCGCCGAAAACCAGGTAGGGGAGCTGTTGCCAGCAGTGGCGGCTTTCGCCGCAGATGCGGAACGTCCCCATGCGCTACGGCGTATGGCTGCCCAATGCGCCCACCTTCTGGACCAGGACAGGGCTGCGCCCCTACTCAAACCCATCCTGGCCGAACTGGCCGGACGGCCAGAGCACGATCCCGGCGACGGCCTGCGCGGCGCCGTCCTGGAGACGTGCCAGCCATGGCTCACTACCGAAGAACTCACCACAGCGCTGACGCCGCCACAAAGTCACCCGAGCTCGTACACGTCTTTCTGCCAGAGCCTGCCGGACTTGCTCACAGACGACCAGGTCATCCCATTTCTCGACTGGGCCAGCACGGTGCTCATGGACCCCAACTCCCCTTGGGCCGGATGGTCCGACGCGGGCGCGATGGCCCAAAGCCTTATGGACAGGGCGCTGAGCGGACCGGCCGCCGAGGCGCACATCCCGGCCGTCGCCGCATGGCTGCGCCCCTACCTTCGCACCTACCCTCAACTGGCCGTCCCCGCTCCGCTGTGCGCACCACTGGATAATCCCGGCGACGAGCACACGCGCTCTCTGCGCCGTATGCTCGCCCGGCACCTCATCGAACAGGCCCTTGATGACGAGGATGCCTTCCAACTGGCAGAAGGATGGCAGGAGTACCCGCAACGGTCCTACCGGCGCAGCCTTGCGATCGCCACGGAGCCTGAACGAGAACAGCGCACCAGTCTGCTCGATGCCGGGGACTTCGCCTGGCTCGTAGAGCTGGAACGCGATCTCAGTGATCCAAAGGCCCGCCATGCCTGGCCTGCGCTCGAGCAGGTGTGGTCGATGGTCAACACGACCGAGGCCGGCCAGGAGACGGCATGGGCCACACGCAACACCAGGGTCTGGGCGGCCGTGTTTGCCCGTGACTTCGAAGCTATCCCCGTGAACGGCGCCCTCGCGGATCAACTCAAGGCCCGCGAAGCGCGGCGGCAGGCCCGGACGCAACCTTGGGAGGGCCGGGCCGAGTACGTCGAGGCCACCCGCGGCCTGCTCGCACAAGCCGAGTCTGGCAATGCCGACAGCTTTGTGATCCTGTGCCGCAACCTGCAGTGCGATCCGGACACGGGCCGATTTGCCCTTGTCGACTTCGGCAGCGACCTGCTGTCGCTGCCCGGCACCGCCATCCTCACGGACGGCTACGAACACCACCTACTTGCCGCGGCACTTCGCTTCCTCACAGAAAACCTCCCCACCGACGGCAGCTGGATCGGCACTCCCAACTTTTCCCGGCGCTCGTGGGCTGCCATCCTTGCCTTTACCGCACTCCTGAGTGAGGGCCAGGCGCTGGCCCACTTGCCCCCGAGTCAGTGGCGTTCCTGGGCGCCCACCCTCCTGGCCTTTCCCCTCACCAGTGCGGCGGCTCAGCACATGGGCCCGCGCAGCCAGTTGCTGGAAAGGTGCCTTCCTCATGCTGCACAGGAACTCGAGGACACCTACGACGTACTGGTGAGGGCCTACTACGCGGCGCAAGAAACTCATCCCGCGCTCGGCCTGGTATCCCGCATCTGGACTGCACAGTTGGAGACCCGGTTGCTGGACACGCTCACCGACCTCACCACGCAGGCTCACGAGAGTGCTTCCAGCTCGGCCGCCGACTCGGGGGGCCGTGAGGTTCTTACCTTGGTTCTTTCCGAACTTCTGGAGCATGGTAGTGCGGAGATGCGCCAGCAGGCGCTCGAGCGATTCGGGATGCCGTTGCATGGAGCCAGCCCCATGCACGACGAGCGTTTGGACGCCGCCTACCTGCGTGTCTTTCTGGCGTGGATGCCCACCGAAATCTGGCCGACAGCAGAACGCCGCCTCCGCACCGACCCAACAGCACTCCAAGCTGTCGCTGATGCCTTTATGCGCTCCGGCAGGACCCGGGCATGGCTCACCGGCCTTCCCACCCCCGCCCTGGCCGAAATCGCCCGGCTTCTCCTTAGCCACTCCCCGTCGGTCTCCTCGGATGCACCGCCGCACAAGCACAGCACCGTCGTACTCGACCACCTGGCATCCCGAGGCACCAGCGAGGCCATCCTTTCTCTCCGTGCCCTTGCAGGCGACTGGCCCGAGGACTCAGGCCTGCGAATTCTGGTCCACGAAGCCGAGCAAGCACACAGGGAACTCTCCTGGATCCGTCCCACCCCCGACGAGCTGAGCGAGCTGATCCAGGACCCCCGGCGGCGACTGGTCAGGGATGGAGCGGATCTCCTGGACCTCGTCGTCACACTCCTGAACAAGATCCAGGAAGAGCTGATTCAAGGAACCCTCCCTGCAGCGATCTTGTGGAACGAGACCCGAACGGAAACGCTTCCCGACGGCAAGAAGACACGACAGCGACTGCGTTTCCCCAAAGACGAAAACCTCGTATCCGACTACCTCGCCCACTACCTGCGTCGCGACCTCGCCGAAGGTGGCATCCTCATCAACCGTGAGGTACAGGTCAACCGAAACATCAAGGGAGCAGGCGACCGCATCGACCTGCTCCTGCAGGCCCCAACCGCTCCACAGCCCCAATCCGCAGCCCCCCGGGTGCCGGACGAACCCGTAGCCCATGTCGCCATCGAAGTAAAAGGCAACTGGCACAACGAGATCGAAACAGCTATGGAGACCCAGCTTGCCGACGACTACCTCACCGCGCTCCACACCCGCAACGGCCTCTACCTGATCGCCTTCTTCCCCCACGACCAATGGACGGCAGATGAACGCAAGCGACCGGCAGCAGGTCAGACCCGAGCCAGCCTGCAAGAGACCTACGACACCCAAGCCAGTCATCTCAACAACAGCAGAAACCTGGACATTCGCGCATTCGTACTCGACTGCACCATTCGCACTCCAGCACAGCGCAACACCTGACTAGCGAACCCCGTGAGCGACCGTCTGTCCTCACGCCCCATCGAGGTGAACTGCTTCAGCCAGTCGGCATCGCCTGCTCCAGCGACGACCACGACACCGCTCGTCAACCAGCTCAGTGCAGGCAGATCCTCTCCAAGGTCCCCGCTACCTCCGCCACGGTCTCTTCTCCTGCTCAGGGAACTCTGATCATTCCCGACGGCCGGAGGCTGCCTCGCCTGCCCGAGTAGATGGCCCCATGGGCCGCCTGGCTGATGACCTGCACCATCATCACCACCGAAGCCATTGAAGCCACCGACGCGGCCGACCACGTTGTTTGTGCGGACCCTGGGGTGCCCAATGCCGGTACCGCGCCATCGCCACGATGGAGCCGGACCGTCTGCAAGTCGGCTACGGGCTGCAGTAGACGAGGAAGGCGCCCTTGGTCACTGTTTTGACCCAGGAGTGGGCCCCGGCCAGCAGGAGCTGTTGTTCGCTGCTGCATGCGGCAGCCGAGAGGCCAGGCTGGGCGATGACGGTGTTGATGTGGGGGCGCAGCTGCGGTGCACGTTCCCGGATGCGGTACAGCTCGTCGATGCTGCCGATCAGGTACGGGCTCTGTCCCGGATTGCGGGCGGCCCACTTCACGGCACGCTGGTACAGGGTCCGCAGCAATGCCTCGATGCCGTACTCGCGCCATTTCGCGCCCCGCACGGCCTGGCCACACACCTCGTACAGGTCGGCGACCCGGCGGCCCGGGGCAGGTTCGTGGGAGTACTTGCAGTGCACGAGGGTGATCGTGATGTCGGTGTCGTCGGCCGTAACGCCGACGAGATCGGCCACCTCGTTGGCGCCGTCGTCGTTGAGGAGGATGTCGAAGTGCTGCTGCCCGCTCAGGTGGAGCGACATGTAGTGCTGCACCGAGTTCGCCAGCCGCTCGGGTCCCATCGACTCGACCTGGATGTCCACGCCGGTCCATTCCAACGGGCTCAGCAGGGACAGGTCGAAGGGCGGCAGGTCGGTGCGCGGGGCGAGCAGGCGGTCGTCGGGGGCCAGGAGGCGGTCGCCGGCGAAGAACAGATACGGCTTGTTCCGGTTGATCCAGTCGGCGGCGGGCACGAGGGTGCGCTGGTAGCGGACCAGGGCGTCTTCGGCGATGGGGGAGTAGGTGAGACCGCGGTCGGTGAACTCGGCGGTGTAGGCAACCTCCCAGTCGGGGGAGATGAGCGAGAAGCGGAGCGGTCCTTCGGTCGCGAAGTCGTCGACACGGAAGCCGACATCGGTGACGGGGTGGGATCGGCCGTTGTAGGTGAAGGGCGGGCCTTCTCCCAGTCCGGCACGCCACTGCCAGGGCCATTCCAGTCCGAGCAGCGGGAACGGCGGCCGTTCGGTCTGCTCGACGGGAATGATGAAGCCGGCCATCACGTGCTCAAGGTCCACCCGCGAATCGAGGATCTTGGCGCCCTGTTCGTCGCACCAGTTCATCCATGCCAGCAGGTTGGGTGCGGTGCGTGGTGACCAGAAGCGGCCTGAGAGCGCTGCACAGATGGTCACCTTGGTGCCGTCGTCGAGGCCCGAGGCAACGATGTGCGTCTGGCTGCGGTTCTTACGCGCCGCCGCGTCCAGGGCCTCATAGACGTCGCTGCCCACCAGGAGCGAGAATCGGTTGAAGTGGTCGTGGGAGTCCAGCAGACCGACGTTGGTGGCCACCACCCGGTCCAGACCGGCGAACACCCGGAAGGTGTCAAGCCCTTTGACGGGCTGGCTGTCCCCGCCCAGGACCGCCCTGGCCAGCTCTGTGTAGTCGCCCCTCTTGTGGGAGCCGTAGACGTACAGCAACCGGCGCACAGGGTCGAAGTACATGACGACCAGCTCGTAAAGGACCTGCTCCAGAAACTGCGGGGCGCCCCAGTCCACCAGGGCGCGGTGCTCCACGACGAACCAGGCGACGCGGTCGTTGGCTCCGGTGGCGACGCTCTGGCCGAGTACCCGTTCCTCCCCGTAGCGGCCGACGGCGGCCTGCGGGTCCCATTCGCCCGATGGGGCCCGGTGCAAAACGGCGCTCATCTTCGGTGCCAGGACGCTGACCGCCATGCCGTCGGGGACGTTCGAGAAGGATGTGTCGAACTCGCTGAGCTCCTCGCCGCGGGCCGTGCTCTGCTCGGTGATGTCCTGCAGAACCAGATTCCAGTCCGCGTCCTCCTTCAGCAGATCGCGCAGCGGAGACAGTGCCGACTCGGGATCACGGGCCACGAACACCGATGCGGTGCCGATCCGGCCGGACGCGGCCGCCGCACCGCGCGTGAACCGCCCGATGAACTGGATCATCGGACTAAGACTCTTCCTGACGTCGTGCACTGCAGCGACCTTCAGCTCGGGCATGTCGAAGCCCTCGCCGAGCATGTTCACACACACCACGATGCGGCAGCTGCGATCCCGCATCTGGTCCAGCGCCCTTTTACGGGCAGCAGGCGCCAGCCCGTCGTACAGCGCCACCGGCCCGAAATCAGGCGCGACCTCGCGGTACAGCTCACAGATCTCCTTGGCCCGCCTGACGGTGTTGACCCGTGCCATCAGCAGATGATCGAGATCGGCGGACCGGTCATCGCGCAGGCGTTGCACAGCCAATTCGGCGATCTTGCGGTCGTTGTCCTCCAAGCTCAGCACCGCCCGGTAATCGACACGGGTGAAGTACTGCTCCTTCTGGGCCTGGCGCAGCGGGTAGCGGAAGATGGTCCGACCGGGGATCTTTTTGCCGTCCTCCCGGAACGGTGTAGCGGTGAACAGCAGCACCTTCCGTTCCTCGAACTGACGGATCACGCTAGTCCAGGTCGACGCCGGCGCATGATGGGCTTCATCGACGATCAGATGACTGAACTCGGACAACAGCGCCTGCCGCGCCTCCGGCGTGCAGTGATGCAGCACATGCGGTGTGGTCACCACGACGTTGCAGGCCGCAGCGAACGCCTTCGCGTCGGCCGCATCCGTGAACCGACGCGTCACCCGGCCCACACACGGCCGCAGCGCGCTATCAGAGACCACCTTCTGCCGCTGCAGGATGCCCAGCGACTCGAACTTCGCGGCGATCTGGTCCCGCAGGGCAATGCTCGGCACGAGCACGAGCAGCCGCTCGGGACGGCAGGCCACCAACAGAGCCAGCATCGTCTCCGTCTTGCCGGTGCCGGTCGGCATGACGACGAGACCAGGTTCGGGAAGCGTCGAGTACCAATACCCGATCACCGCGTGCAGCGCCCCGCCCTGCGGCGGCCTCAAACCGTCCTCCCGCACCGCATCGTGCAACTCGAGCGCGTTCTCGTACGACTCCAGCACCGCCTGAGGGGTCAGCAGCTCCTGTGGCCCTCCCCACGCCACCAACCCCTCGCCGCCATCGGGCAGTGTTGCGCTCAATACCGCCACCGTCTCGTCGCGGGCGACAGTCCAGCGTCCGAAGGAGTTGCACACGAACTGACCCTCGGGCTTATCGATGACCTGCAGATCTCCTGCTGGTACGAGAAGTTGACGGACCGTATTGCCCGACCACTGCTGAGCGACCGCCCACAGCTCTTGTGTCCGCAATCCCATCGCCCACCCGCTTCCCTGTCCACACCCCACTCGGGCTGTCACTCGAAACCGGTGGCTGAGTGACGGTGTGCCCCTGAGCGCTGCGGGGCCGAGGGGAAGACGCCGTACACCTGCGCAGGAGCTGATTCATGGTCCGCATGTGGCAGCAGTTATGCAACCAAAAGCAGAAAATGATCCAATTCATTCATTGGGTCTGCTGATCTGGGCGCAATGGGCATCGGGTGGGGCAGACATGAACACAAAGCGCCCACGAAGCCGTTGTGGTGATCTGGTTTGTTCGCTGAGTGTGGCCTCTACGACGATCGTTGAGGCATCGACTAGGGCGTGTGTCGGAAGTAGATCTTGGATGCGATGATCTTGGTTCGTGTCGCGTGGAGTCTCACAGACGGGCAATGGGCGGTGCTGGAACCGCTGTTGTTCAAGGGCAAGAAGCCGGGGCGGCCGCCGATCTGGAGCCGACGGCAGCTGATAAACGGCATACGCTTTCGGGTACGGACCGGCATTCCGTGGCGGGACCTGCCGGTCGAGTACGGGCCGTGGGGGCGGGTGTATGACCTGTTCCGCCGCTGGCAACGGGATGGCACCTGGCAGCGGATCTTCACCGCGCTGCAGGCCCGGGCCGACGCCAAGGGGCTGATCACCTGGGACCTCAATGTGGACTCCACGGTTTGCCGGGTCCACCAACACGCCGCCGGTGCCAGGAAAAGGGGGATCTCTAAAAGGAGCTGCCTGGCGGCGTCGCCGCCGAACCCGCCGATCATGGGCTGGTCCGCTCGCGTGGCGGGCTGACCGCCAAGCTGCACCTCGCGGTGGAGCAGGGCCAATAGCCCATGTCCCTTGTGATCACCGCCGGGCAGCGGGGCGACTCGCCGCAGTTCGAGGCCGTCCTCGGCCGCATCCGCGTGCCCCGCCTCACGACGGGCGGGCCCCGCAACCGGCCCCGGCGAGTCCGTGCCGATAAGGCGTACTCGTCTCGGAAGAACCGTGCCTATCTGCGTAAACGCGGGATCCGCTGCACCATCCGAACAAGGCCGACCAGCTCGCCAACCGTAAGAAGCTCGGCTCTCGGGGCGGCGACCGCCGCAGTTCGACAAGACCGACTACCGCGAGCGCCACGCGGTCGAGTGCGGCATCAATCGGCTCAAGAGGCACCGCGCCGTGGCCACGAGATACGACAAGCTCGTCGTCCGGTACGAGGCAACGGTCCTCATCGCGGCAATCAACGAGTGGCTGTGACCAAGCGACTCAAGACGGGAAACACGCTCCGCAGGTCATCGTCGTCCACCGTGGCGGTCGCGGCCGCCCGCGCTCCTGCCGAGCCGTTGAACGCCACGCTCAACCCAACGGACGCGAACAGTGGCAGGTCGGAGCGGCTGTCTCCGACGGCCCCGCACGAGCGGGGACTCAACCCCAGCTCTCGCACATGCGCGAGAGCGAAATCTCGTTTGTCGTACTCGTCGAAGTGATGAGCAACCCGGCCCGTGAACCGGCCGTCGGAAGTCTCCAGCCGAGGTCCGCCGAACGCATGGAAGCCGAAGCGGTCAGTGAGGTAGCTGCCGACCGGCGACCAGGCGAGGGTTGCCAGCACAGGCACCAGCCCGTTTTGCCAACACCAGGCCACCGTCTCCGTGATGCCCGAGACCAAGGGAAGCCCGTCGAGCCAGCCCGCGACCTGGTCTTCGGGAACCCCTGCCCAGCCTGCCGCGTCCAGCTCGGAGACTTGCCGATTGTCCAGCGTGCCGGAGGCGTAGGCGTCTTCAGCTTTGGCCAACTCGTCCCGATGGCCAAGAAAGCCAGCCAGGAAGACCGACGAACTCGTACCTGGGACGAGGGTGCCATCGACATCGAAGAACACGGCGCCCGCATGATCGGATGAGAACACCGGCCAAGGATGCCACCATCACGCGAAACGCCAGACCAGGGACGCTCCGCATACTTCCGATACACGCCCTGGTCCGACCCGCAGCGGTGCGTCCCCTGATGCCGCCGTTAACCTGCTGGCTGCAGGAGGAGACCGGGGGAGCGCAGCGAATGGTGCAGCCTGACGAATTCGAAGTCTGGTACACGACAGAGGAGTTCCCCGACTCCTTCAACCGGACCGGCCGGATGGTCTTCACTGCCGACGTCTTGGCGCATGCTCTGTTCGTCACCGGCAGGGCACCGCAGGACCAGGTCGCTTACGGCTGGACATCGGTCTATGAGTGGCTGCACCGCGTTGCGCTCATCCCGGCGTACGTCCGCCGGGCGCCCACAGGCCGCCTCACCCGGTCCGATCTCGCACGTGACCTTGATCGCTCGGAGAAAGTGGCTCTCTCCTACATGTTGGGGCAGGCCATGACCGGGGTCTTCAGCCGGCAGACGGCCTCTGTGCGGTTCTTGATGCACGTGGACCGCTACGCCGCCCGCTACGGGATCCGGTTCGCCGCCAACACCCGCAAGCGCGCTGACCTCTTCGGAGAGAGACAGACCGGCGGTTGGGTCGTCGCCGAGGCCAAGGGAAGATCCGGGAACATCGATGACGAGTTGAAGGAGACGATGCGGGCCCAGAAGCGGACGATCCGCTCGATCGGAGGAACGCCCCCGGCCCTGGCGTTTGGGTGTGCTGCCCATTTTCCCCAGTACAAGGGGGTGCCGGATCATCTGAAACTGCACGCGGTGGATCCCGAGGAGGCCGAGCCTGAAGCCATCGACGTCCCAGCGGACCGTGACCGTTTCATCCTGGCCTACTACGAGCCCTTCCTGGCAGCGCTCGAGGTGGGACAGGAGGAACGCGCCCGCGACGGATATGAAGTTGCGTCTTTCGGCCCGTTCGGGATCAGCGTCGGGGTCCTGGCCTCCGTTGCCCAGCGCATCAGACGGGCACAGCGGGGCCGCATGGAGCATCTCTACCAAGACGTCGTTGAACTCCTCGACACGTACCTGGCCGCGGACGGGCCCGCCCGTCAGTTCACGGACGGAACGGTCGTCATGTGCAAGTGGCAGCAGGCACTCGACCAGGACGACTGGAGCACCGAGACGGCCGAGGACTACCCCCAGTGGTGGTGAAACCCGGCGCGGCTGGCCGTTCCCCCAGACGTCCAGCGCCGCACCGCCCAGCTCCGTGGGCGGAGGGGGAAGAGGCGGTGATCAAAGGTCCGATCCGGGTGTCAGGGGTGTTGCGTGAGGGGGGCTTCGGTGCTGTTTGCCCATGCGGTGTCGAATTGCTGGAGGGCGATGGTGTAGAGGAGGCCGGGGGCTCGTGCGTACAGGCAGGGTGAGTTCCTGCCGTGTGCGTTGTCGCTGTAGAAGGTGAGGTAGGCGGCCTTGTCGGTGGCGATGACGCGGCATGTGTGGGGGAGGTTGTAGCGGTGCAGTTGGATGTTGCGTTGTGCACGTGCGGCCTGGGCGAGGTAGTTGATGTTGGCTCGGACCTGGTGTCTGAGCAGGTCAGGGGTGAAGCCCGGGTCGAAGCGGGCGACGTCGTGGGAGCGGCGGTCGAGCCAGGAGTCGTGGGGTGCGTCCGGGTCGGGGAGCAGGATTTGGACGGATGCGGGTGAGAGGCCGCCGGACCACAAGGGGGCGAAGGCGTCGCGGGTGAGTATGTTGCCGCGTCCTGCCATGACTTTGACCCACTGGGCACGGGCGAGGTCCTGGCGCATGGCTTGCTCTGCGGAGGCTTGGTGGCGGTAGACGCGGTGGAGTCCTGTGCCGTTGAACCAGGAACAGGCGGCGGTGAGCCGCCACAGGGGGCGTGCGGCGCGCAGGAGGCTCAGGGCGAGCAGCAGGGCGCTGGTGGCGAGGGAGCTGAGGATGCCGAGCAGGAAGGCGTTCATGCTGAGGCTCCGGTCGGGGAAGGTCTCTTGTGGCTGTGCCGGTGCTCGGGATGAGGTCAGCAGAAGTAGGGCAGCAGGCAGCTGAGGACATGGGCGGCGTTTCGGCTCGCGAGTTCGTGGTGGCTGTGGCCCTTGTGTTCGTCTGCGTTGTCGGACACGCCGCGGATGACGATCCATCCGGGGTTGGTTGTGCCGTGGACCGAGTTCTCTTGCCAGTACTGGCTGAGGCCGCCGGCTTCCATGTCCACGGCGAGGACCTTTTCGTGGTAGGTGGTGAGGTAGGTGCGGATGTCGCTGGCCCGGTCGGCGATGACGGCTTCGCCGGACCCGATGACGCCGGGATAGACCTCGTACTGTTCGCCGGCGTGAGCGGCCGTCTGGCCGTTGATGCGTGCCGGAGTCCCGTGCTCGGTGAAGTAGGCGTTCACGGCGTGGACGATGTGCGCCGGTGCCTGCCGGTGTTCTCCGCGGCGGCGGGTGTCGTGAGGGTTGATCTTGCGGTTCTCGTAGTAGACGACGTCGGTGGAGACAATGACATTGCCGATGCGGGCGTGGTCGTCATGGATGCCTCCGGCGATGCCGGCAAGGGCCCACAGACGAGGGTTGTAGTGGCGGCGGAGGTTTTCCAGGGCGGCCATGGTGGACCGCTGGCCCTGGCTCTGAGTCTGGGTGGCCACGATGCGCAACGTAGTGTCGGAGACAGTGTGTTCGCCCTGGTAAAAGTAGAGGCCGGTGGGTGTCTTGTGCCGGTTGAGTTTTAACGCGTCGATGACGGAGCGCAGTTCCTCGCTGAGGATGGTGACGATCCCGAGGTCCCATGGGACGTTCGCCTCGACGGCGCCGGGTTCGGGCGAGGGCTGAGGGGCGGTCGTGGAGGCGTGCGCCTTGTCTCCGATGGCGATGGTGCTGAAGGTGTTCTTGCTGCCGCGATTGACGATGCCCTTGTTGTGGGTCATGTGGCTGCTCCGTTCTGGGCCGGTGCGGGCTGGCTTGCGGAGACGTTGACCTGAGCCGCGTCCCCTACGGCGTTATTGGTGAAGCTGTTGTTGTCGCCGAAGTTGAAGATCCCGCTGTTGATGATCTTGAGGGCGCGGTCGTTGAACCCGGATGTGTCGACGTCCCGGCTCTGGAGGAAGTCGCTGGCGGCGCTGAGGAGCCGCTGCTCTATGGTTTTCAGCCGTCCGAGGATGTCGCTCTTTTCCAGTTGGACCTTGGTCCAGGTCTGGGACGACTCTTCCCGTATGCTCACGCGGCTGCCGATCAGGATGTTGCGGATCGGCGATGTGGTGAGGTCGCGGGGCAGGACGGCGGCCTTGGCCAGCGTGTAGAGGTAGCGCAACAGGCGCCATGAGTGCTGGATGTCGGTGGGCAGCGCGCTCAGTTCGTTGAAGGCCGCCCATAGGACGGCGGCAGCGCCGTGGTGGCCGAACTCCTCGGCTCGCTGGAATGAGCGCGGTGTGTGAGCGAGCACGCATGCTGCCGTCGACAGGCTCAGGGTGCGTCCCTGCAGGCTGACGTGCAGCAGGACGGTCGCGACGAATTCGGACCCGTCGGCGGGGGTGATGATCTCGAGGAAGTGGTGCTGCTTCGACTCCGGCGTGTTGATGATGGAGCGCAGTTCGCTGCGGGTGAAATGGTGCGGAAGCAGTGACCGGTCGGCGGCGACATCGGTCTCGGCGACGTAGACACGGTCCCGGATCTCGGCCGGCAGCCGGACGTCATGAGTGTCGGCATTCAGCGGCAGCACCGCTTCGCGTAAGTACTCGACGAGTTCGTGTGCCTTGAAGGGCGGCACCGCGTGCTCACGCTCGTGCAGAGGTTCCTCGTCGGATTCGGCCCGCAGCAACTGGATGCTCATCGGCGGGTTCCACTGGTAGACGAGCTCGCCGGCGCCGATGAACGGCGATTCGTCACCGAAGAGCGTGAACATGGTGAGGTCGTCGTCCTCGTCGTCGCTGTGCCGGGAGCGGCGGTACACAGCGCACATGTGGTGCTGCTGGCGATCAGCCGCCCGCTGGCGGCCGGACAGGCGAGCGGGACGCAGAACAGGCGTGCGCAGTATGCGGTTGAGGATCATCTGGCGCGTGGCTCCAACAGCCAGGTAGACGAGTGTGAGCGCCGCAACCAGCAGGAGCGCCGCCAGTGCCTGCCCCGGGTAGAGAAGGCCGACGGCCAGGATGATCAGGGCCAGCCACAGGGCGGCCGTAGTGACGCGTTTGATGACGCGCCCTTTGGGCGTGGTGGCGCGCGGGAGGAGGACTTTGAGGAGATAGCGGTGGGCCCCTAAGGGATCCGCGGTACGGCGCCGGGACCTGCCGGCCGTCATCGACCGGCTGTCAACTCCTCGCAGGGCTACGGCCAGACGCAGCAGTAACAGCAGAGCGAAACTGCTGGCGACCAGGACAGCGGCGGGAACACTTCCGGTGAGCAGAGGGCCGGCTATCGCAGCAAGAACCGTGGCACGGGGGAGAGCCCTGAGTGCAGCGGCACGCCATGCATGCTGCATGACGGGGACGATGTCGAAACCGTAGGACGGGGCGACCCTGCGGTGCGGCGCAGTGCAGACTTCGTCGATGACAAGGTCACGGAAGCGTTCGTCCACGTACACGCCGGCACACAGGTGACGGGTGGCGGCCGTGGGCTCGAGCGTTGTCTCCAGTGCTGGTGGCGCATCGGACGTGGTCATGTCCTACCCCCCGGCTCCTACAGTTATGGTTGCTGTGACCATAAGTGTCGGCGGAGTTTAAGTCAATGAGACCTTTAGGGGTGCGAGTGGACGACTGGCTGAAAGACTCAGATGAGGTCGGACCCTCCTGGCTGACCGTCGACCTTGCGATCTTCACCCTCAGAGACGACCAGCTGATGGTGCTCCTGGTCGAGCGCGGCCTGGACCCCTTCCGCGGCATGCCCGCAATGCCCGGCGGCTACGTACAGAAGAACGAGACGCTGCGCGACGGCGCTCTGCGTGAGCTGGCGGAAGAGGCCGGCATGGACGGCAGCCGCCTGCACCTGGAGCAGCTCGGCACGTACGCAGACCCAGGACGCGACCCGCGGGGCAGAGTGGTGACGGTCGCCTACCTCGCCCTGGGTCCCGACCTGCCGACCCCCGTCGGCGGAACCGACGCCGCACGCGCATTCTGGGCACCCGTAGCGTGCTTGGAGGGCGGCTTGCTCACCTTGGCGTTCGACCACCAGGCCATCCTGACGCAGGCCCTGGAAGTGGTCCGCCGGAAGATCGAGTACACCGCCGTGGCAACCGTTTTTTGCGCGGAGACGTTCACGCTCAGAGATCTACGCACGGTGTATGAAGTGATCTGGGGCCAGCAGCTGGACCCGAGCAACTTCCGACGCAAGGTTCTCAACACCAAGGGATTCGTGGAGCCGACGGGGGATCAGTGGCTTCCGCCTACCGGCCGTCCAGCCGCTCTCTACCGCCGTGGACCGGCATGGCTGCTCAATCCCCCCCTGCTGCGTACCGCAACCTCAGGTCAGCGAGACTGAGGCCGCACCGGCCCCGCGGAGCTAGGCAGGCGCGAGCAGCGCGTGGGCCTGACCGGCGGTCGAAGCAGCACTCTTCCTTTGTGAGCTGCGGCAATACGGCCAGATAGCTCAGCCACCCCAGATGGTGTCGGGCTCGCCAGCATGCGTCCGCATGATCTGCCTGTCGCGTCTGAGTCTCTCGGGCATGGGGACGCACTGGATGAGCGGGAAGCCCCCATTGAGTCGAGGGAAATTCGCGTGGATGCGCGGGCTGGAGACGGTCACGTTGGAGCGTCGTCGAATCGGTGTCCAGGACCAGCATGTCATGCACTCGGGCCACATCGCCTGGGCCAAAAAAAGCCCGCAGCAGCATCTGTTCGGCTGCTACGGGCGGATTCCCGTCCGGTGCCGTCCTGCCGGTCAAGAGGCAGGACGACGGTAAGCCAGGACCGCTACTGTCCAGTGCTCCAGTACTCCTGGATGCGGGCCAAAGCCTCTTCCCTGGTCATGGCGGCCACGGATTCCTCGGACAGGCCCACCTCGTGGATCAGCTTGAAGGCGATGCCGACGGGGATGGACTCCCGGGGCTGCTCAGGCGCGCCACGGTCGGGGCGTACCCCATCCTTGACGCAGGCCCAGAATTCCGCCTCGGTGACCTCGAGTTGAACCCGCAGGATGTGGTGCCACATGTCCTGCCCGTAGGTGCTGCGATCGACCGGGCGGGAGATGCGGGTGTACAGAACGCGACCGTCGAACAATGGCAGTTCGTACCGGACGTGATCGCCACCGCGAACCCGCCACTGGTCGATCTCGCAGAACTTTTGGTGGCTATTGCGGTCGGGTGCGGGCCATTCCACTAGGCGCTCACCCGCCCGTGACCCGGTGCGGTGCTCATGATGTTCAGCAGTGGGACCAGCCCCCTTGCGTCGTGGCTGTGAATGCCCTGCACCTGTCCCTGCCGGGTTGCGGCACGGATCCTGCAGTTGCGCCGACACTCCCGACGCGTTGAGAGGAGTGGTCCCGAACGCGGAGGGGGCAGAGGCGTGCGGGAAGGCTGGGGTTTGAACCTTCCAGGGCATACCCTCCCACCCCTGGTCCACGTACGTCAAGTACGTGACGTACGTGGACCAGGGGTGGGCTACGTAGCACTCCAGGTGCTCTACGGAGAGTGAAGGGCGACCTGAGTTCATATGTAATGATTTGTATTAATAAGCAGTTGACTGACTGGTTCGGTGCCCTGGGTTTCTGGAGTCGGATGTCATCGCTGGGTGGCGCTGTCGTCGTGGAAGGGCCTGGGTGGCTTGAGGGCTGCGTTGCGCCCGGCGGTCTGCCCAGTGCTGGATATCGCCTACGGTCACTGTGGGGCGCAGTCTGTGGTGGGCTCGGTCCAGGCGGTGCTGCGCCTGGGCCGGCCCCTTCCAGCTCTGGCCCGGGCGGCAGTGGCCTGAGAAGAGGTAGCTTCCCGTGGCTACAGGTGCGCAGCGGACGGTATCCGGTCGACGGTCTTCGTTGGGCCGAGAGGGTACCGGTATGGGAGTGGCAGTTCGCGTGATCGCGGTGGGAACACGGGGCAACTGCCGTGACGGTCAGGCGGCGGCGAACCGGATCACGCTCGGGGGAGGTCTGGCCGGGCCCGGTCAGGCGTCGGGGGGCGAGGGGTGGGCGGGCGACCCGTCCTCCCCGACCAGCCACGTGCGCAGCTGGGCATCGTCACTGATGCCCACCAACTGGACCAACCCCCAGTTGCCCTGATGGTTGGGGGCGGTTGAGAGGTGGTCATTCCAGTCCTCTGCGTATTCCCGCAAGGCGCAGAGCATCTCCGTAATGGCCGCTTCCAACGTTGCCCCGTCGGCCGCGATGGGCAATCCGGGGAAGAACAGGGACCAGCCGTCCCCCTCTGCCACCGCCTCGGCCCGTGGGCACAGCAGAGCCAGATAGTGGCGCAACCGCTCGGCGTCTACGACCGCGGCTCTGCCGCTGTCTCGGCGCACGGTGGCGACCATGCCGCGCTCGGCCGCGTCAAGCAAGTCTTTGAAGTGCGCGCGTGCGTCGGTGTAGCTGTCGTAATGCACTGCCGGCATGGTGTGCGCTCCTTCGCTGCGAGCCGACCGTACGGCATCATCTGCCGTCGGCTCGGAAATGTGCTCCGACGGACCTTCCCGGACAAAGGATCAGCCAGGAGCCGGCACGCGAAAACTGTGCCGGTCAGGGCTGCCACTGAGGATCCCATCCGTGCCGCCTTCCGGGGTGGGCCGCCGTTGGGTGAGGTGAGGAACGAGGCCGCGGGCCAGCTTCCCGGAGGAGGAGTGTTGCGACGAGGATCATCACGGACGCGACAGCAATAAGGGTCATGGTGGTGACCCTTCCCTTCCTGTATCCCGTGTGGGCTCTCGAAGAAGACTGCCATCCCTAGTAGAGTACGTCAAGTACGTGACGTACTTATCAGGCTCGCTGCTGGCCTGGCCGAGACCATCTCCGCTGGCCAAAAGAGCGAGCGAGGCCCCGCTGGGACGGCTCTCGCAGTCTGTGAAGTTTGGCAGCCCTGCGGCGAAACCTGCGCCTGAATCTGCTCAACCTGCTCCTCGTGTAGAAACCGGTTTTGGAAATAGAGGCGCGTCAGGGCGGTCTTGAGCGTCATCTCCAAGACGCCGGCTCCAGGGAAAGAGCGAGCAGGGCCACATCGTCGCCACAAGCGCCCAGGGCCGACATGCCGCGCCAGAGTGCAGACCAGGCCCCCGCGCCCTGCGGACAGATGCTGGCGCCAGCGTTCCAGGCTGGCGCTGACGGGGAAACCGGATTGCTCCGCCAGGGCCGTGAGGGCCCAGTCTGCTCGACTGGGAGCCTGTGCGCGGCATGAGGAAACGCTAGCCAGAAGCTGACGCGCTTGGATACCAGAGCCGCGGGGGTGGCTGCGGGCAGGAGGATTCTGGTGCGGTCCTTGCGGCGACCGAGGCCTTGCGCCAGGTCACCGACGGGACACAGCCGGCCCCGCGCGATGTCGAAGCCGGCTGTGTGAGGGGCGCCGCGCGTCAACACGGACGACCGAGTCCGTGCGGTTGGGTGCTGGAGCCAGTCGCATACGGAACTACGAACGAGCGTCGCAGCCATGGCCCGTTCACGGCAAACAGAATTGGGACGGAACGCAGGAACCGGCCTCTGCCCAGTGGCTCGTGGGCCCCAGGTTCCGGCCGGGCAGGGAGAACAGCCAGGCCACCGGTCTTGCCGGAATTGACCACTTGCTGTCCCGGATTCGGCGCCATCCGAAAAACGGGTCTGGCCCAAATCGTCACATGGGACGAGTGTGCATCAATGGCGTGCCCAGGGCCTGCCGTGGTGGCACCATGCTGTCACGCCGCGACGCAGCGTCAACTGCCCGTGGCCTATGACGAATTGCTGGAGCCAGTCAGGCCCACCGCCGTCGGCCGTGGGCCGCCCCGCACGTAGGGAACTTCCTCATGCACGATTCCATGGCACTCTGCGTTGTGCCCGACGGCTCTACCCGCTGTCAGCTCGGCGGGGCGCAAGCCGCCGTCATCGTGGTGGTCATCATCGTGGCGGCCGCCTTGACCAGGGACGGCATGCCGCCAAGGGACGTTCTGTCCCTGCTGGGCGGGGCCGGCCTGCTGTCGGTGACCGTGACTCAGCTGGCCACCGGAGCCGCGAGCCGCACCCTGCGCTACCTTGCCCGAGCACAGCCGGCCTCCCTGCACAGGTAGGCATGATCATGGGCCGAACCGAGAACCCGGTCCCGCGGCCAGACAGCGCCCTGGGCCGACTCGCCAATTACCTTCGGCGATGCAGAGCCCGTGCCGGGCTGACCAACGCGGCACTGGCGGCACGTACGAAATGCAGCGCCACCACGCTACAGCGGGCGGCGGGCGGGGCTGTCCTGCCCACACTCAGAGTCGTCTTAGCCTACGAGCAGGGATGCGGCATAGCCGACGGTGAAGCGCGCCAACTATGGGAGCGGGCTCGACAGGCGGCGGGACTGAGCGATCGACGGCGGGCGATGCCCCCTTATCCAGGCAAAGCACCCCGGCCGGACCTGATCGCCGACCGGGCGGATATGAGCCGGGCACTGCTGGATCTGCGCGAACGCAGCGGACTGAGCTATCGCGCAATGGAGCGCAGGCTGGAAAAACGGCCCGAACTGGGACCGCTGTCTCGGTCAACCGCACAGCGCATACTCACCCGCCAGTCCTTTCCCACCAGCCAACGGCAGCTCATGGCCCTGCTCCACGCCTCCGCTGTGCCCCAGAGGGCCTGGGGCGACTGGGTCCGCGCATGGAAGAAAGTGCACCGTGCACAGGCCCGGAAAGAGTCAGCAATCACACCCGCCCGCAAGCTGGCAGCCCGCGAGGCGGCATCAGAACTGGCCCGATTCGAACTCGAATCAGTCGAGCCGTTCCGCACCCCGACAGCGGCGTGGAGCGTCCGCTGCTGTATCTGCGGCGATCTTTTCCGGGTCCGTCTCAATGACCTGGGCACCGACTGGGCCGGATGCCCCAACCAATGCCCCACTGCCCTCGTACGGGCCGCGGCCGATGCCCTGCTGAAGGAGCTCAAGCCCTTGTCGTGTCCCCGTTGCGAGGGCCCGGTAGCCACGGCGCAGCACATCACATCGTCCGAAGGATGTTCCCTCTGCGGCAAGGCCCCGCTTCCTGAAGCCACGCTGTCACCGCAGGGCCTGTAAGCGGCAACCCCTACTTCCTGACCACGGCGCAGCCACCGACGTATCATCACTTCCTACGCCCGTAACGGCCGGGAACAGCCGAACGCTGCCACCGCCTCGCCCACCTGATGCGCGGAGCCGGCACCAAAGCCGCAGTCCCCACAGAGCGTATGGGCGAGGCGTTCGTTCTGGCGCACGCAGGCCAGGTTGGTCTCCATCTCGACGAGAATCCTCGTGTGCTGCGGAGAATTGACGAGCTCGCATCACACAAAGGCGATCTCGCGCTCACGGCAGGCCATCTGCCCGGCAGCGTCCTCGCACTCCCGCATGATCACGGATTCCGCTGAGCCTCGCAGCGGGACTGCTCCGCGCGACTCGTGCATAGGGTGCTGCCCCGTTGACGTTGTGCCTTCGACTTCTTCCCCGAGGATCTGTCCCTCTCCTTCGACCCCGGCACATCGGCGGCTGCGCGAGTACCCCATCCGCACAAGGCGAAGAACTTGCCAGCCCTCTCGGTCCGGCGCGAAGAGCCCGTCTACTGACGGAGCCCCTGTGATTCACGGCAGCACCACCCCGCCCGCTCGGCCGTTCGAGGGTTTTGTGTTTTCCACCCGGACGGTCAGCCAGGCCCCATTATGGGGCGATGACCGTGCCTAGCCCCGCCCAGCGGCTCGCCGACCATGTTCAGCATCTCCTGGGCGGTGGTCCGTTTTCCCCGCCCGGTGGTTGGAACCACATGGGTGCTGTCATCTGCGACGTCAGCTTCCAGCCCCGGTGCAACTATGCGGCCACCCTGCGGCCGCGCCTGCTCCGACTGCAAGAAGGCTGGCCGGATGCTCGCACCGTCCGCGGGTTCCAGAACCGGCTTGCCTCCGAAGACCTCGCCCTTGCCATGAAGTTCAACCATGCGAAGAAGGTCGCAACAGCCCACGCCATCACCGACCTCCTGGCCGACCACGGGGTCGACACCCGCGAAGATCTCCATACGTGGCTTGACCGTCAGGCCAACCGCGCTGCTCTGCGCACAGTGAAGGGAGTGGGCCCGAAGAGCATCGACTACATCGGCACCCTTGTCGGACGGGCCGAGGTCGCCGTCGACTTCCATCTGCGCTCCTTTGCCGCGGAAGCTGGTGTGGGAGATCTCCGCTACGAGCGGCTGCGCACTGTGTACGAGGAGGCCGCCGCACTTCTCGGGCACCACAGAGGCGGACTGGAGCATGCCGTGTGGCGGTACAAATCGGGGGCCGCATAGCCACCCCTGTGCACGCCCGGCCTGCACACGCTCCCCGCGCCACCCGGCGTATCCCCGGTAGGGTGCTGGGGTGGATCAGCGCGGTAATCAGGGAGAACGTGGTCTTCCCGCTCCCGACGGTCAGCCCACGCTGTGGCAGGACCACGAGGACCTGCCAGCCACCGACATGCCCTTCGGGGTCGTGCTCCTTGCCCTCGGTGCCGCCCACGGCCTGGGAAACAAGGGACTGCACGCACTGGTGCGTGCACACCGAGAGCAACTCGGGCGGGTATGGGACCTTCCCGACGGCCGCCTGGCCGACGAACTCGCCCGCGCCAAAGTCCCCACCGCCCGCAAGATCGCAGACGAGATCAGCACCCACCGGCCCGAACTGCTGAAGGCAGCCCGGGCCAAAGCCGACGAACTCGCCCGCCGCAACGTCCACATCATCGGCCCCTCCGACCTGCCCGCCCGGCTTGCCGAACTCCCCGGCGGACCCCTGTGGCTGTTCGTCGAGGGCGACCCCCGCGCCCTGTACGAGGGACCGCACGTGGCGGTCGTCGGCACCCGGGACGTGAGCCCCGACGGCGTACGCGCCACCGAAGCCGCCGTGCGCACCCTGGCCGCCTACCCGATCACCCTGGTGTCCGGGCTCGCCAACGGCGTCGATGCCGTCGCGCACCGGGCCGCCCTGCGCGACGGCGTACGCAACGTCGCCTTCCTCGGCCACGGCATCGACGTCGTCTTCCCGGCCGAGACCGCGGACATCCGTGCCCGCATCGTCAGCACCGGCGGCGCGGTCGCCAGCGAGTACCTGCCCGGCGAGCACTACCGCAAAGCCCAGTTCGTCCAGCGCAACCGCCTCCAGGCCGGCCTCGCGGACATCGTCGTCGCCGCCGAGGGCCAGCGCACCGGCGGCACCGCCCACACGGTGCGCTTCGCCGCCACCTACCGCCGCCCGATCATCGGCTTCACCTGGCCCGGCGCCGGCGACCTGACCGACCTGATCGACACCGAGCCCACCGGCCGGCTCATCGACATCTTCACCCCGTCCGGACGCCGCACCCTTGACGCCCTGTGCCGTAGCGCGGCCAACTCCTACGGACACACCACCTTCGGCCTGAGCCTGGTCGAGCGCCAGCTCGGCCGCGAGGTGGAACTGCGCGCCCTGCCCCCCGAAGACCTCAAACGGCTACGGCAGCGCCTGGACGACCTGCTGGGCCAGGAAGACGGTGGCCATGCCCGCTAAAGCAGTCATCTTCGACTACAAGACCCTTCTCCTGAGGCCCGGCACCCCCGCAGCCGCCGAGACGGCCACACTGCTGCACTCCCTGGTGGCCCAGGGACTGCAATGGTGCATCCTGTCCACCGACCCGCTCTCGGCGGCCCAGAAAGAGCAGATACAGCAACTCGGCTACCCCGCCCCCAGCCTGGCGGTCGACCAGTCCCACATAGCCGGCGGCAAAAGGCGCGGCTCACCTGCCTGGATCGACGCCGTCACCACCGCCCTGCACCTGCAGCGGCACGAGCTGCTCTACATCGGCTGCACGGCCATGGACTGGCGCACCGCCATCAACTCCGGTGTCATGTACCAGCACGCCAAATGGGCCGCCCCGATGCCCAGCGGCACGACCTCGCTCGTCGCGCACGCCCCCGGCGACGTGGACAGGTTCCTGGAGATGTTCCTCTCCGGCGACCCGAGCTGGTCGCACTGCACCGACCAGGGCAACTGGTCACTGCGCTCGCTGCTGCCCGCCTCCGCGGTGCTGCCCTCGACTTCGCCGGGCCCCACCTTCAAGCTCCAGGACGTCTTCACCTACAAACGACCGGTGAAGATCGCGGATGCGGACGCCCGGAGCATCCTCATGCTGTTCGTCCTCGCCAACGCCTACCTGGAAGACCTGATCCCCGCCAACCCCTACTTCTGCATCTACCCCAGTAGCACGAGCGGCCAGGTCAGCGAGCGGCTGAAGACCTACCTCGACAAGGCAGCTGCGCTCTTTCATGGCTACTACCGCGAAGACCTCCTCGTCCGCGCCGCCGACCGCACCGGACACCAGCCTGGAGCGCTGGAAGGCCAGCCAGGGCCAGGCCGCCCAGAGCATCTCCATCGCCACGCAGGCCCAGACGGTTCACTTGGGCCCCGGCTACCGAGGCAAGCTCGGCACGAAAACCGTCGTCGTCCTCGACGACTTCACCACCCACGGCATGTCCCTGGAATGGGCACGCCTGCTGCTGACCGCAGCCGGAACCCGGCGGATCGTCATGCTCACCGTCGGCAAATACGGCAGCCGCCACACCCGCTACGACCTCAAAGATCCCAGCACGCTGGCCCCTTACCAGCTCAACACTCTCACCGCCGACAGTTTCACCACGACGCCGGTGACACCGGTCTTCGACCCCCAGGCTCAAGACCGCCTCTACCAGCGCCTTGCCACCGCCCTAGACAGTCCCGAGGATTGACGGTGCCCCTATCTGGCTCGTCCCGCACGGCATCACATCCCGCGTTCTCCTGCCGTAGGACGGTCCTCAAGGTCACCGATCGGCAGGAATCGCAGGCCGGCAAGTCACCATGCCTGACTTTTCCGGTACGGCCGCCGGGAGCCAGCTGGCAACCGCCTCCGTCGTTTCTCCACCTGCAACGGCCCACAGGTCTACTCTGAGGCAGATGCAGAGCGCATTAGCCTCGGTCCCGGTCGGTCTGCTGGGCCGCCACGGTGTACCGATAGACAGGTTCTACGGGCGACTGATGGACGCGGTCACCTGGCAAGACGGCAAATGGGTGCACAGCAACCGTGACTGTCGTGCTCCGGCTGGAGTCGGCCCCGGGGAAGCCTGCCGCGTCCACTTCGATGCGGATATCGCATCCCGCATGTGCGGCTGCTGCCGGGTGGATCCTCTGGGTGCTGACGACGGTCTCGCGGACGCCGCCTTCGACCTTGTGAACCTCTGCGAGATCCTCGAAGAAGAAGACGAAGAAGTAGGAAACCGTGAAGAGCCGGACTACGTACCGGACTTCCTCGGGCCCAACTTCAATCGTGATCACTGGCGCACTCTGCAGTATCAGCTGTCGGTAACCATAGAGAGTCTGCGGGCGCACCCATGGCTGCACGACTGGGCACGTCCAGCACTGTCGCGTACCGCAGCCTGCACGGAACGCCGGTGCGAGGAACAACGAGCCCTCATCAACACAGCCATCGTCGAGCAGGCAGCCGTATCTCTGCAGCAGCAACAGCAGTCCGCCACACAGCTGGCACAGCTCTGGCAGTCGTGGCGGAAGAGACAGGACTGGCACTTCAAAAGCAGCCCCGACTACCTCTACTACGGCAACGACGCCCGTCTACAGCCCCCGAGCAGTGTCACGGCCAAGCGCAGCGCAATAACCGTAGAGGTCAGTGTGCGGCTTCCGCCCCCTGCACCGGACTGGGACGGGTATCGTGTGGTGGAAACCCTGTCGACCTGGGAGCTCGCTGCGCTCGTCGCCTACAAGACCACGGCTGACTGGGCCGGAAGCATCGTCTCCCTGGCCGCGCCGCCCGCCGTCGTGCAGGAGTTCCTCAGCCCTGTGAGAGGCCTCGACGTCACACCCCTTCCGTAGGGCACGAGCAGAGCATCGCGGCCGCCTTCACGACAGCCCCGCCCCATTGCCGATCATGGTGCCGGGGAAGCCGTCGAGGAGCCCATGCCCCAGGGGCTCTGCGCCTGGTTGTCGCGCTCAGAGCGCTGGCGTGGCGCACGCCGCAGGGGCCATCGCAGCCGCCCGGGCCGACGTCAGACCACGGAAAGGCGTCGCTGCGGTCACACGGCATCCTTGAAGGGCTCCTGCCCATACGGCAGATCCGCTGATCTGTCCATGGGAGGGGCGTCCGTTCGCCGGTACCTGGCACGGACGTCTCGGCGTCTCGCGCCTTCCGTGACTGCCCGTAAAATTCACCCCTCAGCTTTTCATCGGGGGGAATGTGAGTTCACCTGAGCAGCCGTCATGGTTCCATCCGCTGTTACGGCTTCACCACAGATACGTCGACAAGCGCGTGTCCGCGGGAGAGGCAGCAGCCAAGGAGCTTGGCGTCGATTTCAAGACCGACGCCATCTGGCAGGCTCTCGCATACGACCGTCGCCAGTTCGCATCGATGGCGCTCCAAATGACCGCCGCCGTGAGCGTCCTCGCGCTGGCGCTGATCATTGGCACGCATGCGGCTTGCACACCGGGTGGAACGCTTGAACCAACCCCGGACACAGACTGTTCCCTGACCAAGTACCCCTGGTGGGCGCCTCTCGTGGCGATGAACGCCAGCGTGCTGATTCTCCTCGGTGCGCTGTGGCTCGTGGATGCCATACGCGGCCGGACAACGGCCCGTTGCTCGCACCCGCTGCACTCTCTCCTTGATCTGCTGACGTGCAGCGCCGTCACCTCGCGCCCCGACGCTCCCTATACACAGGCCATCAAGCTCAGCCAGAAGGTCTCTCGGCTCGGGCTGCCGCTTCGGGCTCTGGCCCGTACCGCCGCCGAGGACTTCGGCAAGCGTCGGGCTCTGCGCACCGAATTGGTCAAGCATCTCGGCCGCGTCGACTCCGCCTTCATCGACGCGGCAAACCAACTGGCCGGTGACCGCCAAGCATCCGCGCGGAGAATCGGTGAGCTTGCCGCGCATGCGGCAAACAACATCGCCTGCGGCCGCTTTACCGCAGTGCTGCCGCCGGAGGCCCTGGCCGAGGACCCGCCACTGGAGCCTGACCAACTCGACGGCCGCCGTCTTGGCACCTCCTGCCTGTGGGCGGCGATCATAGTGGCCGGCACCTTCGCCGTCTTGTCGCCCCTGGGCGTCGCTGCCGAGTTGCTGGTACCCGTCGCGCTGATCGCCTTCCTCGTGGTCGTGTACGCCCTGCTCGCGTTCCGGTACGGACTGTCGGAAGCGACGAGGCTCACACGCAGCATCGGCGGGTTCTTCTCGGCAGGCCCGCCTCTGTAGCCCACCTGCTACCGCGTTCGGACCTTGCTGCGCCGCAGGGCCCACTCGAACCGGTGGGCCGGCGAAGTTGTGACCGTCGCCCGACATCTGCGGTGCGCGGACAAAGACCAGGTGGGGAACCGGCTGGGACCAACAGCCGCCCCAGTGTGATCAAGGGCTTCCCCCGTAGGTGGCCCGCACCGGGCTGCGACGGATGCACCGGATGTACGCGAACGGCCGGCGCGTGACGGCTTCACGTCAGCGCCATGTCGGAGGAAACGGTGTAGATGATCACCTCGGCGCCAGGAGGGGCGGCGACACGATCGGTGCCGCAGCGGCTGCATCTCGCCGTGTGATCCGGGCCAGCGCCATAGCGTCGCCATGCACAGAAGGCAATGCCGCTCACTCGAAGGTGTGACGGTGTGAGGCGGCCGTACCGATTTGCCGAACGACGTAGTGTCATATGCCTGTTGCCTCCGGCGCGAGGCAGCACAGACAGACCAGAGGAGAGGACGGCATCACCGATGGCGGACACCGGCTGGAGTGCACAGGGGCTGTGCCGGACGGCCGACCCCGACGACCTGTTCGTCGAAGGCGCCGCACAAAATCGCGCCAAAACACTGTGCACCGGCTGCGTCGTGCGGACCGAGTGTCTCGCCTACGCCCTGGACCAGCGCATTGAATTCGGCGTGTGGGGAGGCATGACCGAACGCGAGCGTCGGGGCCTGCTGCGTCGTCGGCCGACCGTCACCTCCTGGCAGCGGCTGCTGGAGACGGCCCGTGCGGAACACGACCGCACCCAAAGCGCCATGAGCGCCGTCCCTGAAGCGAGTTGACGTCTCCCTCGGCAGAGAAGCGTGCGCTAGGAGCGCTTCGGCGGGTCGGGGCGGCCGAAGCGGCCATCGAAGGAGACGGAGGAACCAAAGAGGTCGTCAACGGAAAACGAGTACCCCGTCGCACCGGGACTGCTCGTAGCCCCAGGCCCATCCGCCTCCTGGACCAGCCCGGTGATCACAGCATCCCAACAGGAACGGCAGCGGCACGTTTCGCCCTGCCGGTGCTCGACCGCAGCCTGGTCCGCAGCTTCGCGCACCTGCTCCGCCAGCGGCTCGAAGCCTGCTTTCCACCGTGCGGCGGACGCCTTCGACGCGGCACCCTCGCGGCTGAGGCCGGCGGCCTCACGCTCGGCACGCTGCTTGGCACGAATCATCGGCCAGTTGGGGCCACCGCTGTACCCGTACGACATTGCCGCTCCTCTCGCGTGACCTACGCGTTGTCCAACCGTTCATCGGCTGCGCCGGACACGCTCACCACCTCCGTTGGAGCAAGGTGCCTGGCGTGGCCAGCCGCCCAGGGGGTCTAGAAACGGCCGCGCAGAGTCCAGCCTCCGGGAGCGGGCTCCAGCTCGGTGGTGATCATCTGGCCCAGTCTCCAGGGCAAACAGGAGCGTTGGTCAAGTGTTGTCTGCAGGCTCTGTGCGGTGTGCGGGGCATGCAGCGGCAGGCGCCGGTGGCGGCCGCGGGCCGGCCGCTGCGCCGCGGCCCCGGCCCGGCGGTTGCGCCGTGGTCGTGGCAGGAGCGGATGCCGGCTGGCCCAGATTCCGACCAGGTCCAGGCCCTCGGCGGGGAGGCCCCATTCTTCAAGGAGTAGTGCGACCCGCTCCAGCCAGGCGTGATCCTCGTCCGGGGTCAGGGTGCGGCGCAGGCGCCGCCGTTCCCGCGCTGCCAGTGCCTGGGCCAGACGGACCGCTTCCGGGTAGAACACCAGCGGAGCGACGCGCAGTTCGTCGCGTCCGGCACGTCCCAGTGCGCGTCTGCGGGCCTGCCAGATCGGCGCGGTGAGGGCGGGGATGTTCCACCAGCAGGAGGCGAGAGCGTAGGCGTCCGCGAACATGGCGCGGCCACCCCCGCCCAGGCGCCGCTCCAGCTGCAGCCGCAGCCGGTGGGCAGCGACGACCTCGGGCAGCGCAGCCAGAGGGAGGGCAGCCGTCCCGGGTTCGCGGCGGTTGTCCAGCCAGCGGCCGTGGCGGGCACACACCTGCCAGGTCGCATCACTGGCCAGGTAGGCGTCCAGACTGGTGCCCTTGGTACGGGCGCACAGCTCGCACACCCGCACCAGGAAGCAGCCGTCCGTATCCCAGGGCCAGTCCCACACCGGCGGCCCCTCCACCGGCAGCAGCCGGTGGTTGCGCAGGTTCGGCAGCGCGCGTTGCAACTCGGCGACCTGACGTCCGGACATGATGGCGAGCCGCTCCAGCGCGGCCAGGTTCAGATACCCGTCGCCGTAACGCGGATCGCTGGGGACCCCGTCCTGACGTAGCGGGGTGCCGATCATGAGCCAGAACTCTTCATCGGGAATGCCGCCGTTGAGGTCTGCCAGGCGGCGCATGTAGGAGCCGGTCGATTCCCCTCCGATGAACGGCATCTGCGACCGCCCCAGCCGCTGCGCCGGACGCCAGGCCCTCGTCCGGCGCGGTCGGGCCGCCCGGGAACGGGGAGTACGCGCTGTCACTCACGCACGCCTTTCTCTCGCCTGCTTTCGACCGGAGCGGCTCTGCACCGCCGGATCACCCGCAGCAAGCACGGCAGACAGCTGCCGCCGCCCCAGCAGACGGGATCTGCCAAGACACCGCCCGTCCCAGTACTTCTCTACGGCGTCCGGCCGGCGCACGTGGCGCGTTCAGCCACCGCGTCCCGCACGGGACGCGTCTTTGGCCGAAATCGTTCGCTGCGCCGCCCGGGCGGCAGGCCCGGCCGGTACATTCCCGCGCGATCTGAGGGCCCGGCCCGGGAGCGGCGCGCCCTTGGCGGTGCCTTGGCGGTTCCGTGAGGAGACGGTATGGAGTTACGCCCGCACCAGGTCGACGCGCTCGCCGCGATCGAGGCCGCCGCGGTCGCAGGCGAGCAGCGCATGACCGTGGTGGCCGCCTGCGGTACCGGCAAGACCCTCATCGCCCAGCAGGCCGCGCAGCGTCTGGCCCCCCGGGGCGCCGTGCTGGTGCTGATGCCGACAAAGGCGCTGGTGACGCAGACGATCAGGCGCTGGCGTGAGGCCGGCCATCGGGGGCTGGCGCTCGGGGTCTGCTCCCTGAGCCAGCGGGACAGCGGACTGTCTCCCGGCGAGGCGGTGATGACGCGTGGCGCGCGGGCGATCGCCCGCGCGCTGCGGGTGGGCGGCCCCGTCACGGTGTTTTCCACCTACGGTTCGCTGCACCACATCCGGCGCGCGCACGAACGGCACGGCCTGCCGCCCTGGGACTTGGTGATCGCCGATGAGGCCCACCGCACCTGTTCCGCCTTCGGAGACGGCTGGGGCACCGTCCACGACGACAGCGCCATCCCCGCCAAGACCCGCCTCTACATGACCGCCACGCCCCGGATCTGGGGCACCCCGTCCCAGCCCGAGCTGCTGCCGTTCATGGAGCGCATTCCGCTGGCCACCATGGACCACCGCGAGATATTCGGCCCGACCGTGTTCGAGCTGGGGATGGCCGAGGCCATTGAGCGCGGCATCCTGGCCGACTACCAGGTCATCATGCCCATTGTCGACGACAGCGACCTGCACGCCATCCTGACCGCTCGCCACCCCGCCACCAGCGCCCACCACAACGGGCTGCGCAACGCCGCCGTCCAGGTCGCCCTGCTGCGGGCAATCGCCGAACACCAGCTGCGCCGCGTCCTGGTCTTCCACAACCGCGTCGCCCTCGCGGAGGCCTTCGCTGGCTGTCTGCCGACCACCGCCATGGAGGTGGGCGACGAACTGCGCATCGAGAACCTGTGGGCGCAGGCGATCCACGGCCAACAGCCCAGCGACTGGCGCCGTGACCTGCTCGACGACTTCGCCGACCCGGACCGGGCCTGCGCGGTCCTGTCCAACGTGCGGGTACTCAACGAAGGCGTCGACATGCCCGACGTCGACGCCGTGCTCTTCGCCGACCCCCGCTACAGCATCATCGACGCCATCCAGGCCATCGGCCGCGGCCTGCGCCAGCCGCCGGGCGGCGGGAAGAAGACCACCCTGATCTTCCCGGTCTACCTGCACCCCGGCACCGACACCGCCGACCTGCTGCACAGCTCCGCGTTCGCGAACCTGCTCACCCTCCTGCAGGCACTGCGCGCCCACGACGACTCGTTCATGGACCGTATCGCGCTGCCCGCCCGCTCCCGCTCCGCCATCGCGGCGCGGCGGGCCGTCTACTACGCCCATCCCGAGCGCGTCGCCCAACTGGCCCGCGCCCTCGGACTGGAGATCACCCTGCCGGCCATCGGCAGCTGGGAGCAGGCCCTTGCCTCCGCCACCGGCTACCGCACCAGCTTCGGGCACCTGGATGTGCCCGCCGACTACACCGACCCGGACGGCTTCGCTCTGGGTGAGTGCGTGAGTAACCTGCGCCTGCGCCACTTCCTGGGCCGCCTGCCGACCGAACACCAACAGGCCCTGGACGCGCTCGGCATACCGTGGACCGCGCCGGTGCAGACTTTCGACTCCATGCTGGAGCACGCCCGCGCCTGGGCGGCCGAGCACGGCCATCTCGCCGTCCCCGTCAAGGCTGACATCGGCGGCCACCGGCTGGGCGCATGGCTGGCCACCCAGCGCCGCAAGGCCACCACCGGCTGGCTGCCCGCCGCCCACCAGCAGGCGCTCGCCGTCCTCGACCCGCACTGGAACGTGCCCTGGATGGACTGGAAGCGCAAGTACGCCCGTGCCAAAGTCCTTGCCCGTGCGGGCTGGCGGTTCACCTCGGCGTCCCAGCAGACAAGCCGCGAGGACCGCGCCACCGTGAACTGGATCTACAAGCAGCGGCTGAAGTTCTTCCGCCTGGAAGAGGGCCAGCAGGACCTGCTGCTCCAGCTGGGCATCCCGCCTCTGCCCGACGGCCTCTATTACGACAGCCACCACGACTCCGAACGCCACGCCTACTACGAGGGCCTGGGCCACCTTGCCGCCTTCCTGGCCCGCGAAGGCCATAGCGACGTGCCCCGTGACCACCAGGAGCCGTGGTGGGGCAACGACGGCGAGCCGTCAAAGACGTTCCCGCTGGGGGAGTGGATCCACCAGTGCCGCAAGCACCCCGAGATGCTCACCGAAGAACAACGCCGCGCCCTGGAAGGGCTGTACATGGTCTGGGACCCCGGCCTGGGGCGTCGCAAGCGCCCCAAGCCGCCCCGCTAGCCTCTGCGGTGGTTCATCCAAGGCGGCCACTGACGGCTCACTCCGCCTGCCGAGCGTGGTGGTGGGGACGGCAGTCCAGTATGCAGGTCACAGATGTACGACGCTGCCGAGAGGGATCGAGTTCAGCAGCTCCGGGGTGATGCGTTCCTGCTTGGAGCGGATCGCCTGCTGTGCCGCCTGGCAGATCAGATGCGACAGCGCGCGCATGTTGCCACGGCTGCGGACGTGGAGGTCCTGCGTCAGCTCCAGCAGGTCGCCGCGGGTGTGCCGGTACAGCCGCAGATTCTTGTCGAACCGGTCGACAATGACGGCGAACGTGCGGGACTCCTCCTCGCTGAAGCCGATCCGGCTGGTGCGCAATACCGGGTGATCGCCCCACGGCTGCTCGTTCGGTTCCAGGGGCGTCTCGTTGTCCCGGGCCAGCGGGTCGACGATGGAGCGCGCGCCGCGCCCGCAGTAGACGAACGTGGCACCGGTCTCCTCATTGATCATATCGAGGTACTGGAAGGCCAGTTCGGCCTCCACGGCGGTGCGCAGCCGCTCCATGCCGTCGATGAGGACGAGCAGGGTGCGGGCCCTGCGCATCGTACGGATGACGGACTCGGTCGGATCCCCGCTCTCGCGTTCCTGGCCCAGAAAGCGGGCGAATGCGCCCGCCCAATTGCGGTTGCCGCGCGCCGTCGGCGGCACGTTCAGCGCGATGACCGGGATGCGGTTCTCGTCCGGCCCGTACAGCTTGGACAGCTGCTGTTCCCAGTGCACGCCGATCCACCGCAGCAGCGCGCTCTTGCCGGTGCCACGCGGACCTTCCACGATGATTCCGGCCTTGCCGCCCTCGCGCTGCCGGTTGGCGTACACCTGCGTGGCCACCACCTTCAAGGCTTTGGTGATCGCTGGGGTGACCACGATGTTCATGTGCCCGTGATACAGCAGCCGCGGGTCGTGTTCGGTGACCTTGGTGCCCTCGGGCGCGCAGTCGGCCAAATCCGGCGGCCTGGCCAGCCGGGTGGCCAGCGCCCGCCAGGTGTAGCAGTCCTCGGGCCACAAAGGAGCCGGCGGGTCCAGGAACATCGGCTGCGGCTCGCCCATGCGGGCCAGCAGCCGCGCCTCCTCGCCGGCCTTGTCCGCCTCCCTCACCACATCCCCTTTCTGTCCCCTGCGTACCCCACCGGGGTCCCGTCCGCCAACTTCCGCTCATTGTCCGGCAGTCGGCTCACGCCGGCCCGTCGTCGTTCTCGTCGCTGTCCGAAGCGTCGGCGGTGTGCGTCTGGCGGATGTCATCGATGATTCGCCGGTAGCGGGTCGTCAGATCCTCGCCGCTCTCACCACTCGCCTCACCGGCCCGAGCGCCTTCCCACGCGGCGAGCGAAGGGTCCGGGGCCACCGGACCGCTGGCCCAGTCGATGTCGCCCGACGCCTGCCCGGTGGCGTACAGTCCGGTGTCGTCCAAGGCCAGCGGGTCCTCATCCGACTCCGCGTCCAGGTCCCCCAGATCAGAGCGGTCGAGCGGTGCGCGTCCCGCATACGGGTCGAACACTGCGGCCGGCGCGGGCGGCGGCGCGGGCGTGTAGCCGTCCGGCGACTGCACCCGCGCGGGCATCTCCGGACCGCGGGCGGCACGCTCCAGCAGCTCGTTGAGCGCCTGCGCGATGGCATCCTCGTCGATGATCCGGCCTCCCCGCTCAAGATGCTGGGAGGCGGCGATGTCCCACAAGAACTGCGTGAACGGCTGCCCGACCAGGTGCTGGTGCACCCACGTCGCCTCCACCCACTGGTTCCTGTCCGGGTCGCGCAGCCACACCCTCGACAGGTCGTTGGGCGTGTATCGCAGCTCCCAGCGGCCCTCTCTCTTGCCCCTCAGCCCCGAACGGGTGTTCCGGAAGGGGTTCAGTCCCTTCTCCGGATCGCGCTCAGGGTTGTCGTAGGTGCGGTTCTTGAACCGGATGCCCTGATCGTTCACGCCCACCCAGGCGGTCGGCAGCAGCCGCAGGTAGTCGTCGCGGGTCAGCGGGATCGGCAGATAGCCGTCAACGGCCACACAGGCCGCGTACATCTGGTTCGGCGTCAGCTCCGGCAGGTAGGCGTCGTAGGGGTCGGCGAGTTCGGGGTGCGGGGTGTTCTGCCATTCCAGCGCGATCCACTGCTGCAGCATGTCGTCGAGCTGGGCCAGCGTCCACAGCCGCTCGCCGTCCACAGTCCGCCGTACCCGTACCGGATCGTTGCCGGTGTAGGTGTTCACATGCTGGCTGAACTTCGATTTGACGGTCAAGAAGGTGCGCTCCACGATCGACTTGTCCTGGCCCGTGCGCTTGCGCGCCGGCCGCAGCGAGATGCCCAGGTACTCGCACGCGTCGAAGAAGGTCCGCCCGGCGAAGACCGTGCCGTGGTCGATGACGATCAGATCCGGGATGATCACCGGCCGGGCCGCCGCCTGCGCGAACCGGGCATCGACCGCAACCAGGTCCTCGAACGGCAGATCGGAGGCGCTGGCGTGGACGGCCGCGTCGAAGCCGGGCCGCATCGGTGCCGGCACCAGGGCCTGGGCCAGCAGCTCGCAGGCATCCACCGCCTTGGTCGCCCGGCCCTTGCGGCGAGGCGCCGCCACCAGGCCGCCTTGGCCGTCCTTACGGCGTTTGCCCCGCCGCCCGGGCTGTTTGGGGCGCACCACCGCGGCGATGATGCTGCGGGTTGCCACACACACCGCGCAGGTCAGCTCCACCCGGGCCGGCTGACCGTCATCGCCCAGCACCCAGATGTCCAGATCGGTGGAGTCGATCTGCACGAGCTCGCCCGGCATCGTCGCCGACGTCACCGAGAACGGCGGCACGTGTCCCGCTCCCGCCAAACGGCGACCGCTCTGGTTCGCCCCCAGATCGCGGGCGTCGATGCCCAGGCGCTGCAGCAGTTTGTACAGTGTCGGCTCGGCCGGCACCTTGACGGACTCCCCGTGTGCGGCGCGTACCGTCCGCCGCAGCTGCTTGAACAGTTTGCGCGCGTCGCTGGGCGTATCTAGGCGCCGGCGCTGCCGGTCCACCAGCATCAGCAGCTGGTCCACCACCCGCGCATCGGTTTGCCCGTACAGCCGCCGCTTCTTGGTGCTGCGCCCGTCCACCAACGCCGCTACAGTGCGTTTCTTGCGGTACGCCAGCCGCTTGGCCTGCACCGTCTGCCAGGACACCGACCAGCCCAGCACCGCGTGCAGCTCTGCGGCCTTGGCCTGGTAGCGCTCGATGAACGTCATGGTGGCCGGGTCATACTGGGGCCGCGGGCGCGCCCCCGCGGGCGCATCGGGCGGCAGCCCGGTGTCGACCTCGATGACCGCCCGCCACCATGCCTGCGCCGCTTCCGCCGCAGCGGCGGAGACGCCCTCCAGGGCAGCGAAGTCGGGCAGCTCGGCCTGGGCAAGGGGCTGTCCCGCCCCGTCCAGGATCGCGAAGTCCACGGCGGCGGCAAGCACCGCCAGTACCACCGACACCGGGGCCTGGTCACCGCCGACGGGGGCCAGATGCACCGTCACCCCGTCCAGGCCGGCCACCGCATACACGCTCCCGCGCCAGCGCACCCGGTCCCCGCGCACCAGGACCCCGCGCGGCGCGCGCCGCACCACCAGCGAGGCCCGCTCCACCACGGCCGTGCTCTGGGGCGCCATCATGGCTGCTCCGTCGCCAGCGGCCGGCGCAGCGCGTCCGGCTCGCCCGCACCCAGCGGCCCCACCAGAGCCCCGGGGCCAAGCGGCACGCTCCAGTCCATGCCCAGCCGCCGGTGCCACAGCATGTGGTAGAGCCGGGGCAGGGCCAGCATCCGCGGCACCCCGCACTGCGCCACGCCCTCCACCAGCGGCCGCGGCCGGGCGAAGGCCTGGCTCAGCGCGCCCTCCACGCCCGCGTCACCGTAGCGCGGATGACGCCGCCGTGAGATCCACCGCAGATTGGCCAGCGCCACCGCCCCGGGCAGCCGGGGCACCGCGAGCTGCCAGCCTGTTTGCCCGCACGCCTCACGCAGTACCGCCAGCTGCCGCTCGAACCGCTCACCCGGCCCCTTCGAGGGCGGGCACACCACCAGCGTGGTCCCGGCCGCGGTACGCACGAAGAAGTCCGGCACCAGCTGCCGCTCCCGGCCCCGCTCCCGCCAGACCAGCTGTCCCGACCAGGCACTGAAGCCGGCCACACCGGGGTGGAAGTCGAGCAGCATCGCCGTAGCGAGTCGGTCCAGCGACCGGCATCCCACATGCCGCCGGGTGGTCACCGCCCACCACCAGGTGACGATGCTGCGCTGCGAGGGATGCCGCGATGGCTTCCACACCTCACCCCGCTCGGCCAGCGGAACCTCGGCCATCTGTTCGGCTGGCCGGGTCCGTCGCACCCCGTACTGGTCCTGATGGACCACCCGTAACTCCCGTGCCATGAAAGCCCCTTGCCTCACGCCGCACTGTCCGTCAGCCCTCATAGCACATCCCCCCGCCGCGCCGCCCGGGCCGCACGACGCATTCCGGACAGCATCAGAACCCACCTACCGGTTGGCTGGGCGGGGCCCGCACGCCACGGTCGCCAACTCGTCTGCCTTGACAAGTGATTCGCGATTCGCGATAAATAAACAATGCAGGATGCGGAGGAGTTGCGGCGTCTGTCGGCCGGCGTTTTCGGCAACCGCTACCGGGCCGAACTCATCGCCGCCCTGGCGGACGCCGGCGACAGCGGTGTCTGCCTGGGGGACCTGGCCATGGCCCGGCAGGTGCCGGCGAGCGTCTACCTGCCGCCGGTGCACACCCTGATCAGACTCGGTCTGGTCAAGCGCCTTCCGCCCACGGCGGGGGAGAGGCGGCGCTTTTACCAGCGCTGCGGCAGCGCCCAGGCCTGGCAGTCACTGGCCGCCGCCGTCGCCCAGCTCCAGGAGCACCCGGCACCGCCCAGCGCGGCCTAGCCCGCAGCCACTAAGGCACGAGAGTCGAAAGGGGCCGGCATGGCGGCGCCGACAGCAGGAGCACGAGCCTTCGTCCAGCACGCCTCCGCGCCCCTGGTCGGCCCGGACGCGCAGCTGGCCGAGATCACCATTGAAGGCAGCCGCAACACCCTCGTCTTCTACCGGCGCGACCCTGTTGAATGCGAGCGCCGCCGCGCCCAAGAGGCTGCCGAGCTCGGCATCGCAGACCTCACGGTCCTGCTCAATCTCCCCGCCGACCTCCCGGTCCGGCTGGACTCACTGCCTCCCCGGCTGCGCGAGCAGATCCGCACCTTGCCCCGGGGCGCCGTGACCCTCACCGGCGACCACGTCTGCCGTCGCGCGGTACGCCCGCTGACCGTGGACCTCGTCATCGCCCGTGCCCGCGGCACCCACTGGGAACAGGGCCTGGCCCGCGCCAGCCGCTTCAAGCCGTTCGCCCGCCGCGCCCTGCTCGTCGACCCGCCAGCCCACGCACGCGACGACCTGCTGATGCGCGCCGCCTACCTGGGCATCGGCATCCTTCAGCCGACCGCCGATGGCCTTGCCTGGGCGCTGGCGCCCGAACCGTACCGGCCCCGCCGTCACACCCCCGTGGCCTGGCACTTCACTGAGCAGCTCCACGCCCGCCTGCCCTGACGTCCGATCAACCGGCGTGCTGTGCCGCCGCCCGGCGCACGGGCAGTTCCGCCCACGCGGGCAGGTCCGGGGACACGGCGAACCCCGGCAGCTGCTGGATCCGCGCATTCCACACCGCCGCACTGTCCAGTGCCTGCTGGCATTGCCGGCGCCACCACACCGCACGGTCGGCAGTGCCGACCGCACGCAGCTGGCGCACCCACACCATCAGCGACGACGCGTTGTGCCCGGCGGCCGGGACCTGCTGCGCCATGGAGGTGAACCGGTCCAAGGGCTCGCCCTGGCACTCCTCGCACGAGCAGGCCGGGGCCTCCCCGTCGAACCGCTTGGCCAGGGTGAGCCCGAGGAAGAAATCCATCAGCTCCGGGAACAGGACGGCCGGGCTGCCCGGACCGCCCTTCGATGCTGCTTTCGCCGGCGTAGGCGGCACGATGTGGCGCATGCTGGCGTCGGCACCGAACGCAGTGAAGCCCGCCCCCCGCGTCAGGCCCCCGAAGGCGCCGAGACCCGCACGCAACACCCCGACGCCCGGCACCAGTTCCAGCAGCCGCGCCAGCCCCGCCGCGCCACCGCGCGCGTCAGGCCGGCCGCCCACCAGGACCGCCTTGGGCCCCACAACCTGCTGCAGCACCTCGGCGAGATACTCCACCGGTCCCGGATGCAGCCAACTGGCGTCGACGGGCACAGCGAACACCACCCGAGGGTCGTCCAGGCGCCTCACCCGTGCCGCCGCGGCCTCCAGCGCGCCGGTGGCTCCGGGGTGCAGATATCCGGTCGGGGTCAAGGCGAGGTCGGCGAACGCCAGGTGCGCCAGCATCAGGTGCTCCAGCGGATCCCCGAACAGCGGCGCAGGCCCGTCGTCCAGGCTGGGAAAGGGGGCCTCCTCGCTGGCGCCAGCGACGCGATAGCAGGCCTCGTCGACCAGCAGTGCGCCATCGAAGCCGTCCTCCCGCAGCTGGCCGGCCTTGGCCAGACCTCCGTCCCCGGTCAGCACCAGGCCGCTTGAGGACGCATCGAGCCGGCCGCGGTAGCGCGCCGCGCGCCGGGAGCCGACCTGCAAGAGCACCCGGTCCGCCACGGCTGCGGGAACCCTGCCGCCGAGAGGAGTCGGCGCACCTGCTGTCATGTCGGCTCCGCTCACGTCAAACGAGGCACAAAGAGCAGGCTGAGCACAGGCGCGCTGCAGCAGCCGATCTGCGAGCCGCGACTCAGCTGGCACAACGGCCCGTCGCTCAACTCCCGGCACAGTAACAGCACTTACCCACCGCACGTGGGCGCTCCGGGCAACGGTGGGCGGCCGCGCGGCGGTTCTCACCAGGCTGCAGCCGCAGTCCGCTTCGTGACCTCGGTGCGGACTCGGCCGATGACGGCGTCGATGTACCGGAGGTAATGGCGCGATGACGTGGCGGGCCAGGTCGAGCGCGCCGAGCTGGTCCTCCACGTCATCGTGGTACGCCTGGTGGATGGTGCAGCCCTTGACGTGGCACACGTCCCGGATCAGTTTCTCGGAGCTGAACTGCTGTCCTGGGTTTGTGGATTTCCCTTTGCAGCTTGTGAGTTGGTTGTAGCTTGTATGTTCTCTCGTTGGCCTTATGTGACCTTCGGGATGGATAAGTGCGTCGTTTCCGCTGGCCGTGGGGCCCCTCACGGTGAAGGGCCCCACGGTGACGGCGGTCAGTTGTCGTTGCCGCGGTTATCGCGCGGTGGGGTGGGGTTGTTCTCCAGGGTGCGCCGGTGGACGTCGGCCGCGAAGTGCAGCAGGTCCTGGGGGCTGATCTTCTCCGACAGGAGGTCTTCGCGTGCGAACTGCCGTACGTCCCGCAGCGCGCTACGCAGCGCCAGACGCCAGATCACGATGCGGACGAGATCGGGGGTGTGCCGCGCGATGGCGCCGACGACCGTGACGCCGGCGGCCGTGACCACGGCCCACGGGAGGCTGTGGTGCAGCAGCGCCATCGACAGGGCGGCGCCCGAGAGGCCGGAACCTGTCAAGGCGGTCACCGGGATGAGCTGGCGCCGAACGGTGGCGGGCTGCTGCTCGCCCTCGGCGGGGGTGTTGCGGTGGTGCCGGATGCGACGGGACATGGAGTCCTCCGTTGATGCCGCGGGGTATCGGACGGAGGCCCGGGGCGAACAGCGCGTGCGTTTCCCGGAGTTCGCGAAGATTTTTTTACGGGAGTTCCGTGAGCTGCTGTCGCTGCAGCTCACATGGGGGGAGTGGCAGTGGGGGACCGTGGATGGAGGCCGGACGGCGGACCGGTCACAGATCGGGACTTGGTCGGCTGGGCGCTGGACGCGGCGCAGCCCCAACGGCGCAAGAAGGCTCTGGAGCTGATCGCGGAGCGCTACCTGCAAGATGTGCTGGTATCGACGGCACGGCGGATGGGAGACGCGGAGGCGGCGGCCGACGTCACGCAGCAGACTTTCGCCGACGTGTGCGACAGGCTGCTGAAGGGAAAAGGCCCGCAGAACCCGGACCGCCTGGGCGGCTGGCTCATCTACTTCAGCCGCAACCGTGAACGCAACTACTACAAGCGCCGTGATGCCGCCCGGGGGCGTCTGACTCCCGCGGATGTGCAGGACGACGGATTCGGCTCAGGTATCTCCCGGGTCGGCGTGGCACGAGACGACGAGCAGCGACTGGCCCAGGCGCGTGCCATCGCGGGCCGCATCGGGCGCACCCTGGCGGCCGACGAACAGGAGATCTACCGCCTCTACTACGAGCAGGGACGGTCGGTCGCCGAGATGACCGAACAACTGGCGCTGTCCGGGCTGCCCCTGTCGCAGAAGACCGTGCAGAACAAGGTCACGCGGGTGGCGGCTGTCATCGCGGTCGGCTTCGAGGCGTATCTCCTCGTGCAGCAGGACCGCACGCTGTGCAGAGGGCTGACCGGCATCGTCGGCCGCTACCCTCAGGAGTTCGGCAGCGAACTGCGTGACCACGTACTCAAACACGCCCGCAAATGCGCCGACTGCGGAACCTGCACGGTGTGTCCCACCTGCAGAGTGCGCGATGTACTGGCCATCGACACCTGCGGGAAGTCCGCGAACTGCCAGCGCTGCCAGGTATGTGACGGCGAACGGGTGGCTCTGAAGGCCGAATGGGCGCCTGCCATCGTCATCTTGCTGTTCCTGCGCCCGGTGCGCACCGTCGTCCTGCAGACCATCAACCAGGCCTGGTCGACAGCCCTCTCGATGCTGTCGTCCCCGCCCTCCCAACCCCCCGGTGGCCCTGCCGGGCCACCGCCCGCCATCGGGCCGCTGCGCCGCCCGATCGTCAAGGCGGCCACGGCTGCGGTCACGACGGCGGCCGTCGTCGTGGGAGCTCTGCTGCTGACCCGCCCCGACGTGAACCCTTCACCCCAGACGGCCCCGGTCGTTGCTGACCTGCCGACCATCGCCTACGCCACGTCCACGCAGGTCCGTGTCCAGACCAAGGACAAGGCCACCACCGTCGCCCCAGTGGGGGCCGGCAGCACCGTCACCGACCTTGTCTGGTCCGCTGACCGACGCCGCCTGGGCTGGCTTGCCAAACCCGACCAGGGCACGGCGACCACCCTGCACTCCGCAGACCTGTCGACCGGCCAAAGCCAGACCTGGAACTGCAACGACTGCGCCGGACTCGCCTTCCAGGGAACCAACCTGGTCAGCGTGCGCCAGAGGGCACAGCTCCTGTCCTATCCGCCCACCGGGAAGGCTCCGCGAACCCTCGAATTCCAGGGCATCGACACCACCAACACCGCCCTGCAGCTGTTCCTCGTCGGGAGCATCGCCTCCGGCAGCGAACTGCTGATCTTCACGCTAGACAACAACGCCGGCGGTGCCGCCGCCAACAAGCTGTACCGGATGGCCGCCAACGGCATGGTGACCACAGTCGTCGACGACACGTTCACCCAGATCCCCGGCGGAGCGCGCCAGCCCGGCCAGTACACGGCCATCAGCCAGGACGGCGCCCGGTTCGCCTTCGGAGGCAACGTCTCGGGTGGAAACCCCTGCGGTCCTCCGGACGGAGTGACCGTCGTGGACCTCGACGCCGACAAACGGACCACGACCGCCCTGCCCACCAGCGGATCGCTCGGACAGCTGCGGATCACCGGCATCTGGTTCGACCCCCAGGGAGCGGTGATGGCCGGCGCCTTCCGTGAGCCGGCCCAAGCTTGCACCACGTCAGGACAAGGAGCAGCGAGCGAGCGGCAACCCACCGCTCTCTACCGCCTGGCCTCCGGCACCTGGACCAAGACCAGGCAGGGCACCGTCATAGGCCAGAGCACCCAGACCGGCTGGAGCGCGCAACGGACCGGAGCCGTCGGCTTGAACGACTCCCGGCCCCCGGCATCCCCGCTCATGATCACCAACCCCAAGAATCAGCAGGTCTCCCTCGACAACTCCGTTGCCGCGTTCGCCTGGGCTCCCACCACCCCAACGGCCACCCCGCTCCTGGGCACCTTGTGGGCTCCCAACCAGAAAGGCTACGGATTACCCAAGCCGACGATGTTTTTCAACGGCGGCAGCCCCTCCGGAATCGTCCGCGACCTGAACTGGACATCCTGGGGAGGGCAACGCGCCACAGGAACAGGAGAATCTCTCTACGTCACCGACAAGGCAGTGGCAGACAGCCCCTGGGAGAAGAGCTCCGTCGTCGCCTTCGACCTGGGGGACTGCAACGGCGTCCGGACCTACCGGAAGATCAGCATGTTCTTTCCCCAGCACGGCGGACGCTTCGACCCGACCCAGTACATCGACGTGTGCACAGGCGAGTACTCGAATGCCCCCTGAACCCGAAGCGCGACTTCAGGACGAGCGGGCCAGTTATCGTTCGCCTCACCACAGCGGCCTGCGTGATCGAGGTGAGGAATCCTCGGGCGGGCTGGCATTCCCATGCGTGTCACGACACCGCAGCGCCGTTCACCTGATCGAGGGAGCGCCCGGGACCGGCGAGGAAGCCGTCGGCGTCGGCGAGCCGGCTGCCGGGCGCGGCACAGGCCAGCGTCCACGGCGCCAGGGAAAACGTGCGGGACGTCCACAGGTCCACATGGCGCCGCTTGGTCTCGTGCGCGTGCGGGCGCGTCCCGCCCTCGGCCACCATGAGGGCCTGCGCGCAGCCGTACAAGACGTAGTAGGCCTGGACGGCTCCACAGCTGTTGGCCAGCCGGATGATCTCGGAGACGTGGGCCAGGTCGTGGGTGTGCTCCAGCAGCCGGGCGGTCGCCCAGGCCCGGCGCAGGCAGGCGAACAGCTGCTCACGGTCGCAGGGGCGCGCTGCGGCAGACGGACGGTAGAGAAGAGGGGCAGCGGCGGCATGCACCCGGGCGACAGCGTCGTCCAGGTCTGATTCCTCCTCGCCCAGGGCGAGTTCGCGGAAGGCGCGGATGTAGGAGGCGTGGGTACGAAAGCTCCGCGTCTGTTCGCTGTCCAGCGCCGGAGAAAGAGAGATGCGTGGCACGCCTCATTGTCCCCGACGGTCACGACTGTCCGCCCTGCCGGGTCGTGCAGCGAAGGGGGCCGGGGGAGTCGAGGTCGATGTCCCCGGCGGCGATGGTGCGGCGGGACCCTCGGCACGGGAAGCCGGGCCTCGACCACAGCCACCAGCCGAGATCAGGGGCCCGCGGCCGTGCGTGTGGCTGGGCCGTCTCAGCCACACGCCGTTCTCCGGCACGCCGACCGGCTGCTTCGACAGCACTGCCGAGCATCAACGCCCGCGATGCGGCGGATCCTGATCTGCTGCGCCCCCGCACTGCGCTCCCCGGCTGCCACAGCCTGTGACGCACAGCACATTCCGGACTGCGGCCGGGGAGTACCCGTTTCCGCCCTGCCGAGGCACGTAGAGGTCGACGATGTCGTCGAATCAACGGAGTTGGCATGATGGAAGAACAGCTGACGGCCCCGATGCTGGGGCGTCTGACGGGCTTTGCGGCCACGGTGGTGCAGGTCCGTGGTGCAGTGGCGCTGGAGCGGGAAAAGCGCCGCACCATGACCCAACTCGCGGACTGCCTGACCCACAGCGGTCAGATCAGCCGGGTCACCCACCGTGACCCGTCCGGTGGCGAGTGGACGATCGCACTGGGGCCTGTCATCGACGGGACCGGTCGCTGGTGACATCCCAAGAACACCAGGCGGAAGGCCGTACGGACCCCCGTGCGGCCTTCTACCGCGCCCACCACTCTCAGCTGGTCGGGTTCATCCGGCGCCGCATCAAACACGCGGATGAGGCCGAACCCCTCGCTCACGACACCTGGCTCGCGTTCCTGGGACGCTTCGAGACCTACCGGCACTACGACAACCCCGCCGGGCCGCTGTTCGTCATCGCTCGCCGAAAGATCAGCGACTGGTTCGCGAAGCAGAACATCATGGACCAACTGCCTGGCGACGATCTCGGCGAGTACCTGACGCGGATGGCGCAGAACATGCCGGACATGATCGGCCAGGTCGGCATGCGAATCGATCTCGCTCGAGCCGTCACCCGCCTCACGCCGCGCCAGCGTGAAGCACTCATGCTCTACTACGTCGACGGCCTGCCCCGCCCAGCCGTAGCCCAGTTGATGGGCATCAGCGTCGACGGAGTGAAGAAGCTGATCGCCACCGCCGTCAAGGAATTACGCAAAGGGCAGACCCTGGACTCCTACCTGCCCGCCATGACGAGCGCCAGCCGTACGCGCAAGGAGGTGCGCAAGTGACCCACTCCATCAACGGCCCCGACCCGATCGAAGACATGCTCGCCGCCCTGCGCGCGGACGACCCCGAATTCACCGATGCCGAACTCGACTCCGGCTTCACCAAAATCCTCATCGGTCTTGAACACCTCACGCCTGAACGCACCCCGCACATCGACGAACCGGCCACCGAACCGGAACAAAGCGGCGCACCCGACGAAGCCGAACGTGAAGCCTGCGACCACAGCGCCCCCGCGTCTGAACCGCCTGCCATCGCCGACCGGCAAGTGCCCGCCGCCTCGCACCCGCAGGGCGACGGCATGACCAGCCGCGCCACGGAATCGGGCTCTGATCCTGCGACCGGGCAAAGGGCGGCCGCCGACCAGAGCGGCAGCCTTCATACCGACGTCGGACGAGCGGCTCGTACCCGCTTGCGGTTCGACCCCGGACGAAGGCTCCGTGCACTGATCGGCATCGACGAAGACCTCCTGTCGAGGGTCGGGTTCGAGCGCAGCCGATACACAGCACTGGGCGGGGCGGTCCTCGGCTCCTGCGTCATCTCGGCGCTGAGCATGTGGAGCATGGCAACCCAGGCACTTGGTACGACCTCTGCCGTGGCCTGGGTCATCACCATCATCTGGGCGCTGTGCATGCTCAACCTCGACCGCCTGTTCGTCGCCGAAAGGCCAAACCGGCGCCGCGTCGGGCCCTTGCTGATGCGTCTGCTGATTGCCCTGTTGGTGGGTACGGTCATCGCCGAACCGCTGCTGCTGCGCACCTTCGAGACGGACATCAAGGAACACGTCGCACTGGAACATGCCAGCGACAGTAAGCAGTTGTACGCAGGCCTGATCCGCTGCAACCCCGTACCCCCCGAGCCGGAAAGCCCCACCCCACCAAAGGACTGCACGGCGGCCTACACCGTCTCCTTCGGCACGGCAGCAGACGGACAGCTGCAGGAACTGAGCACCCTTCGCTCCAACGCCGGGTCTCTGCAAGAACGCGTAGACCGCGACGCTGCGACCCTGTGGGGCTTGGACTCTTCGGCTCTCGTGGAGTGCCGCCGCCTCATCCGCGATCCCGCCACCGACACCTACCAGACGACGCCCACGTGCCTGCGCCTGCGCGAGAGGGCACAGACCTATCGCACCACTCACCACATCGATGAGAACCGCATGCGACTGGCCGGCATGGAAAGCCGCGCCGCACAGATCCAGGCCGATCTCACCGGTATGCGCAGCGCTCTCCTTAAAACACGAGCCGATGGCATTCACAAGCGGATGAACGAGGAGCGCTCCAGCCAGAAGCAGATCGGCATTCTGGAACGTATGCAGGCACTCGAGGACATGGCGAGCCGAGATGTCACCCTGCTCCTGGCTCTCTGGGTGATGCGCCTGCTTCTTGTGCTCCTCGGCGTTCTGCCCGTGCTGGTGACGTATCTGGGCGGCCAGACCGCGTACGACCGCTTGCGCGCCAGCAGCCACGCCACCGCAGTCAGGATGCACAGTGAAGAGGTCTGGCTTGCCCAACGCCAGACCCTGGCAGAACTGAAGATGGCCCAGGACGCCATCGAGCAGCAGATTCAACGCCACCGCGCTGAGTCGGTGGCAACATCGCGGGATCGCACGGTCAGGGAGCTTGCCAGAGTCGGGCCCGCAGGGGATGCGCTGGAAGAGGAGAACGGCTACTCGTCCACCGTCTGACGCACCGGCACCAAAGCCGAGTTCTCCATGCTGGTGGGGTGCGCGTCGTGCAGCGCGCCCCACCACCGCGAGCAATAGGAAGCGTCAGGGAGCGAGACCTTGGAGCTGGTGACGGCTGCCCCCTACCAATGGGAAGAAAACTGCGTCGGCGCCCGGACCCGATGGCGTCGGTAACGCGCCTGTCAGCGGCCGTAGTTACACGGAATCCTCCTCAAGGCGGATCGCGTGGAGGCTGCCGTTCTTGGTGGCGATGTAAGGACGCCGCCCCACAGCCGGGGCATGCCCTGCCGGGCAGGATCCCACAACAACTCCACGTCGATATCCGGGAGGCGGCGATGGGTTTGCAGATCCCAGCCCTGGAGCACTCCCGCGCGGCTTACCGCCCAGGCGGCATTGCCCGCAACGTAGGCGGGCGCCTCGAAGGAGGCCGTCGGCCGGGCAGGCGCGTCCCACACTGTTGTCCCCGTGGCATCGTCCAGCGCGAAGAGACGGCCCGGGTCCCAGGATGCAACGAGCACCATCTCGCCCGCCGTGACCGGGCGGGCGCGAAGAGCTTTGGATACTTCGACCCGTCCAGCGGTGTTCGCCGGTCAGGGCATTCCAGGAAGAGACGCGGCCGTCCTGGTGGGCCAGGTGAAGCGTCTTGGGTGACGCCGTGGGCTTGCCCGCGAGCGGGCCGGGGAGTTGCTGGCGCCGCAGCAACGCTCCGTCGTGCACGTCGTATGTGCGCAACCAGGTCTTTTCTTCGCCCGGTTCGGTACCTATCACGTGCACCCTGTCGGGGCTGGCCAGCCAGTACTGCGGAGAGGCAAGGCGGATCGGTTCAGTCCAGCGTGGGCGTCGAGCCTCGGTATCGAGGGCTTGCAGTGTCCACGGCCTGGATGCGCTGCTGCCGGACCACGTGACGAACACGGAGTCACCGGCGACACGCGGAGTCTCGAGGAAACCTGACGCGTGCGGCTTTAGGGGCCAGCTCCACAGGTGTCGCCCCGAAGCCGTGTCGTACATCTGCAAGATGCCGTGCAGATCGGGCACGTAGAGAGTCCCGCGGTCGCAGACCGCCTGTCCCGCCGCGCACTGGTCGATGCGGGGGCCGACCTCCTTGCCGGAGCGGATGTCGCGAGGGCGCAGGATGTTGCCCATCGCCGAGGTGAACACGATCGTGCCGTCCACCGGAGGCTGATTGTCGTAGCCCATCGACTTGGGCTGCCACAGCGGCTCGCCAGAAGCGGCATCGAAGGCATACAGGATGTGTCCGTCCACGGTCAGCAGCGTGCCGTCGTGGACTACTGGTTGGCGGGCATGCGGCCGCAAACGGCTCGAGCGCGACCACACGAGACGAGTAAGCGTCGAAGCCGCGGCCCGTCTCCGACGAGGACCAGGTAGTGCTGGGGCCGCGATCGGCGCCTCGTCGCGGACGGACAGTGCGTCGCGCAGGGCTCGACACAAGGATTCCCGGGTCACGGTCGCCCCAGCGGGAGCGTAGTCATTCGCGCACTCCCTCAGCCGGGAGAAGAGAGCATCGCCGTCGGCTGCCCCCTGCTGGGCGGCCCATCGGCTGCAGACGTTCCACCGCTGCAGTCCGGTCGACGGGCCGGACACCCTCCAGGCGAAGCTCCAGAACGGACAGATGTGCCAGAAGCCGCCACGCCAGAACTTCGGGGGTGACCGCCGAATCAGGAGCACCGCTGCCCACGGCGGCCGCGATCAGAGCCTGAAGGTCCGAGAGCGCGCGGTGAGCTGATTTGTTCAGCCGACCTGGCTCGATTACACGGCTTCGGAACACACTGGCGCTTCCAGCAGCCGCGGCAGCCGTCGTCAAAGCCTGCAGCGATCCAGCCCGGGGGAAAGGCGCGGCCACCGCCAGGGCCAAATGCCAACGGCCTGCATGGAGATACGCCCACTGCTGCTGAAGAGTGGTCAGGAAGGACCGCATCAGCTCAACAGATGAGATGTCCCTGGCAGAGAGTCGAGGGCGACGGCGCACGGCGATCGACAGGTGGTGCACAGCACCATTGCCCGCACGGCCTGCCACGAGGTAATCGTCCACCGCTGCCACCGCGCGGGCCTGGAAGCGAACCTCGACCGGCGTGACATGATCCCCCAGCCCGGGCACAGGTGTCTTGGTGAGGAGATGCGAAAGCAGCACGGCGCCGAAATGATGCTCGAGCACGGTTCCGCCCCCGCCGGTCGTAGGGGCTTACACCTGCTGGCGCGTTCATTCCGCACCGTGTCCTTCCCGGTCGTACTGCGCAAACGCCGCGCACTGCGGCTTGTCGCCCAGAGCGGGCGTGCGGGCTTGCAATGCGGACCGGCGGGCCCGCAAGCGACGGCAGACGGCATCGGGCGACTTGTCGCTGCTGCCGCCGAAGCCCCGGCTGGACGATGGGGCGGCGGCCTCAAGCTTCCGGCGAAATCCGTGCCAGAGCCATGTCCAAGACCTGTGGGCGAGCTCGGGGAGCGTACCTTCCCGAGCGGCAACGGAGGTTTTAGCGGTCGGACTGGGCGGGCTGTGTTTCGTCCGTGGATGCTTCGGGGTGCGCGGGAGCGTCTGCGGCGGTGTAGAAGACCGACGAGCCCTGCTTGGTGCGCTGGGCCTGGCTCTTGGCCACGAGTCCTTCGAGTGTGGTGCGTACGACGGTGGTCTTGATGTCACGGTCGGGGTGGGCCTGGCCGAGCGTGGTGGTGATCTCCGCTGCGGAGCGCGGTTCGCTCTGCTTGGTGAGGTGGCCGCGGATGAGCTCCACGAGGGTGGACTTCGGCGTCTTGGGGGTCGCAGTCTTCGGCGCGGCCTTGGCCGTTTTGCTGGCTTGCTTGGCACCGGTCGCCTTCGCGCGGCCTTGCTTGCCCGTTGTGGGCTTGGCGGACGCCTTGCGCCGGGGCGCAGGGACCGCAGTGTTCTCAGGCGACGGCGTGGACTGAGCGGGTGCGACCGCAGGGCCGAGTGCCTTTCGGATGTTTACCAAAACGGTGTGGTCATGCTGCAGGGCGGACAACTGGTCTTGCAGCGCGGTGATTTCCGCCCCGAGGCGCTCCTGTTCCTTGGCGTTGCGTTCGAGGTCGCTCTCCACCTGGGCGGTGTACTGCGAAGTGAGTTCGGTACTCGCGAACGTGGTCTCCGTCATGATGCTCGCCTTTCCTTGGTTCGCGGCTGCGGAGCGAAAAGCAGCGCAAGAGCGGTCACGGTGACGCCGTGTTGGCGCCAGAGCGGATGTGCGTGACGAACTGCAATGTCAGGTCCTGGCGTAGAGAGTACGTAGTAAGGGAGCTGCTTGTTCCTGTTGAGTGGTGTCTTTCCCTCTCAGAGGGCCTCATGAGAGGGCTACCTGACCCGGCCGAGCTGGGGTGCGGGATGTTGCGGGCGGTCAGCTGAGGGGCAGGCGCCAGACGACCTCGCCGGTCTCCCGGTGGTGGCGCCAGGAGGCCAGGGTGCGGGCGGTCACCAGACGGTCCAGGAGTTCCTCGGTCTGGTGGCTAGAGTGCCCGCACAGCCGGGCCAGGACCTCCAGGTCGGCGCTGTGCAGGGCCTGTTCACAGGTCTGCGCAGCCAGCACCAGTGCGGTCAGACGCAGGGCTGACGGGGCAGGCGCGGGCAGCGCCAGGGGCCTGGGACGCGTCGCCCAGTGGGCGGCCCGGTGGCGGGCCCTGCGATCCGGCGCCTGATCCAGGACCCCGGGGTCGAGCAGCTGGACCGTCAGCGGGGCCGGCCTGGGAGCGGGCAGCTCCAGCCAGTGGGCGTGGGCCAGTTCCTCCCACAGCTCCCGGCGGCCGTGCAGGCGCATACCGCGCAGCAGTCCGGTCGGCAGCCGGACATGGCCCCGGCTATTGGCGCGCAGGGCGCACTGCAGGGCCAGGAGACGGGCCGCGGGGGAGGTGAACTGGGGGAGCGCTGCGGCAAGGTAGGTGAGCATCTCCCGCACCCGCAATTGCTCATGGACGGTAGAGGCCGAAGAGGCGGCCGACGGTCGGTTCGCGGCGTGGGGCCGACGCGGGCCGAGCAGGGTGTCCGGGACGACGGCGGTGTGGTTCGTCGCCGCGGCGCAGGCCGCACACGTGTCCGCGAGCCGCCAGGCACGGCCTCCCCTGTCGCGGGTCAGGGCGAGCAGTACCGGCCCCGCGCAGCCGCGGTGGCGTGCATGCCAGCAGCACCCCTGCACCCGGCACTGGCACGTGCGCAGATGTCCCGGCAGCACGTCGGCACGGGCGTGGCAGGCCAGATGCGCCAGGACGGCGGACCGTGCGGAGGAGGCCTGCAGGGGAGGAGTGCGGGCGGTGCAGTGGACACAGACGAGACTGGGCCCGCCCGGGCGCGGGCGCAGTTCCACCATCCAGATGCGCCGCACCGCGGCGTGTGCGCCAGCCAGCCTCATCAGCCTGTTGCCTCCCGTCTGTCGGTGCTGCAGGGGCGGATGCCCCCGTCCGGCATGGGTCTGGGGCACCCGCACCGTAGTGCAGAAACCTGCACCGCCGAATATCACTCTCGCTCCGCCAGATAGTGCAGAAGTCTGCACTGACAGGGCAGGGTTCTGCACCGTCGGATGGATGGGTGACGATCTTGCCGCCCGACCCCGACCTCGCTGCGCTGCGCGTCACGCTCGCACGGTTGAGGGGCGAGCGTGGGTGGACCTTCGATGAACTCGCCGAACGCAGCGGCCTGGCCAGGCGCACCCTCATCGACCTCGAACACGGCCGTGCCGCCGGCACCATCACCACCTGGCACGCCCTTGCCCACGCTCTCGACGTCTCGATCGAAGAGCTGCTGGGCACACTCTGCGAGGACCACACCCCGGCCGGGTCGAAGGACTCCTGACCCGGCCGCACACTGTGCGCAAATCACCCGGACCGGCGAATGGGCATCAAACACGTAAGCGGGCGGTCGAGTGTGTGTTCGGTATGGCTCGGCCACTCGGGGGACCGGCCCCGCCGCCGCACCGTACTCACGGCGCACGGCCTGGCACGGTCCCGCCATGTGCTCCAACCCTGCCCCCCTCGGCCGCCACTGGGACGGCGCCCCCCGCCGCCCACTGCGGACGGCCACAACCAGCCCTAGTCGGCTCCTGCGCACCGGCCACAGCAGCTGCTGCCACCGATGCGGCAACCGCATTGATGTCTACCGGCGCGCCGATCTGCGGTTCGTTGCCCTGCACCCACGAGAGCTGGCCGTCACCCACACTCCTGCCCCCTGCCGATGGCACTTGAGCTGCGGGATCGCTCACCCGCACGAGGACGGCAGCGCCTGGTGCCGCATCCCGCACGCCGTGCTGTGCCCCCGTCGCATCGCCCTCACCCGGCTCAGCCCGTACCTTGAGGAACTGCGCCGCCAACTCGCCGTGCGCTCCCGTCGGCTGGTCGACACCGGCGCCTTCGTCCCACCGCACCCGCCCGGGGCCGTCTGCACACCATCCGCCCACCGGAGACACCCCGCGAGGCGCCCCGCCCTGCCCGTCGTGCAGCTGTTGCTGGGCCGCTACCTCGCCGACCGACCGCTCGAACAGATCGGGTGTGTGGCCCAGACCCGACGGCGCCGCCGCTGCGCCCAGCGCGTGCTCACCCCGCACGCTCCCGCAGGCCGCTGGAGGTTGCTGCCCGCCGACCCGCACCACACCCAACGGGCCCCGCTTGCTGCGCTGATGGCTGTCTACGACCTCAGTCGTCTGACCCACGCCGAACAACTGCGCTGGCGCAGTCAGCGCTGCCCCCTGCACGCCGCGGCCCCCGGTGCGCCCGATCTCGCCCTGACTGGATGGCAGGTCTTTGACCCTCTCCTGCATGTGCAGCACATCCGCGCCCGCCTCCCGCACGACCAGGCCGGCCCGGAAGAGGCATGACCGTGCCCCACCACGCTCTGGAGATCACTCTCACCCGGTCCCTCACCCCGGCGGAACTCCATACCGCTGCCGGCCTGCTGCCGCTCGCGGCCAACCATGACGCCACCCGCCTGATGGCCCTGGTACGCGCCAAAACCCCGGGCCGGGCCGCCCATCGTCTGCGTCATCGGCTCGGCGCGCATCTACCCGTCGACGTGATCACCACCCACTACCCGGACGCGACCGGGCAGATCCTGCTCAACGTCGCCTTCCCGCCCGCCGTCCATGCCGCCCTCCGCAACTCCGCCGGCCAGGCGAGGCAGTCTCCCGGCCGCTTCCTGAAGCAGGCCCTGGAGCGCGCCCTTGCCCGGCATGACAGTGCCGAGGCCGACCGCCTCGACCGGGCCGTACGCGAACTCCTCGCCCACACCACCTCCGCTCACCTGCTGACGGCCCTCGGACGTGCCCTCAGCCGCCACCCCGGAGCACCACAACCGTGAAAGCGACCGACGAACAGGCTGCCGCAGCCGACGCCTTCCACACCGGTGACCACGTGTCTTTGCAGGCCGGCGCCGGCACCGGCAAGACCACCACCCTGGAACTCCTCGCCCGCACCACCACACGCCGCGGCCGCTACCTGGCCTACAACCGGACCATCGCCCAGGACGCGGCAACCCGCTTCCCCAACACCGTCTGGTGCAAGACCGCCCACGCCCTCGCCTACGCCGCCGTAGGCCACCGCTACGCCCGCCGCCTGAACGCACCTCGCCGCCCGGCCTGGCAGACCGGGCAGGCCCTCGGCATCACCAAACCCATCCGCATCGGCGAACGTGACCTCTCCCCGAAGACCCTCTCCTACGCAACCCTGCGCACCCTGTCCCGCTTCTGCCACACCGCCGACGACACGATCACCCGCCACCACGTCCCGCACCTGCGAGGCCTGGACGACCCGGACCTGCGCACCCAACTCGCCTCCCACATCGTGCCGTTCGCCCGGAAAGCCTGGGCCGACCTGCAGCACCCGGACGACGGCACGGTGCGCTTCGACCACGACCACTACCTCAAGATCTGGGCCCTCACGAAGCCGACGATCGACGCCGACTTCCTCCTGCTGGACGAAGCCCAGGACACCAACCCCGTCGTCGAACAGATCTTCCTCGCCCAACGCCGCCACGCCCAGCTGGTGATGGTCGGCGACTCCGCCCAGGCCATCTACCACTGGCGCGGCGCCCGGGACGTCATGGCGGGCTTCGACGGCACCCGGCTGGCCCTGTCACAGTCCTTCCGCTTCGGCCCGCTCCTGGCCGACGAGGCCAACCGCTGGCTGGCCATCGCCGATGCCCCGATCCGGCTGACCGGCACCCCCGCAGTGCCCACCGAACTCGGCCCCGTCGCCCAGCCCGACGCGGTGCTGTGCCGCACCAACGTCGGCGCCATGGCCCAAGCCATGGAGCTGATGGCCGCCGGACACCGCGTCGGACTGGTCGGGGGAGGAGACAGCCTGCGCGCTCTAGCCCTGGCCGCCCGGGATTTGAAGGAAGGACGCCGCACCACCCACCCGGAACTGGTCCTCTTTCCCGCCTGGGGCGAACTGCAGGACTACGCCACCCATGACCCGGCAGGACGCGACCTGCGGCCGTTCGTCGACCTCGTCGACACCCACGGCACGGACGCCATCCTGGCCGCCGTCGCTCAGCTCGTCCCCGAACCCCAGGCCGAAGTCACCGTCTCGACCGCCCACAAGGCCAAGGGACGGGAATGGGCCCAGGTGAAGATCGCCGATGACTTCACCCCGCCCAAAGACAGCGATCAGTGCGATGACACCGGCCGTGCTGTGCCCGGCCCCATCGACGACAGTGAGGCGCGCCTCGCCTACGTCGCCGTCACCCGCACCCGCACCCGACTCGACATCGGCGGCCTGTCCTGGATCCACGACCATCCCGACGGATCCCCGGCACCACCCATAAACATCGCGCCCAGCGCCCTGCCCGTCCCCGCAGCGGTGTGAGGTCCAGCAAGGTGCACCACACCGCCGGCACACCACTGCGCTGAACCCCGGCGAAGCACAGGAGAGCGCGCCGGCACGCCGGGACCGTCGAACTGATCAGCCCCCACGACGGAAAAGTCGAAGAGCACCTCGACGTCACTGCACAACCGGACACCGGTCGACGCGTCGTGGGGGAGGTGCTGCTGGACCTGCTGGGCCTGTCCGAGCTGTTCGCCCCACCGACCGCCGTCGCACTCCTGGGCAGCGGAGCTCGGCTTACCTTCGCCCAGCTCTACGCCTTGAACCACCTCTCCCAGGACATGGTCGACGGCACGGAGGCCGTCCGGGGACAGGCCAATACCGCGCAGTCCTACAAGACGGTCGTCGAGCTCGTGCTCGGACTCATCGATGCGGAGATGCGGGTGCTGACCGCCCGCCGTGACGACCTGGCCCAGACCGTGAGCCAGTTCAAACGCCGCACCGAAACCATCAGCGAGTTCCTGACCGGGAGCTCTGCGGAACTGGAAGAGGAGCTGATCCGCACCCGGAGAGAAGAGCGGGACACACTGACAGCCCTGGAGGAACTCAAGGGACGCATGCGGGCCGCGACCACGTTCGCCGATCCGCTGCGCCAGCGTGTCGCCGCCCTGGAGCAAGCACACTCCAGGGCCCGAGAAGAGGAGAAGAGCGCCCAGAGCGCCGTCTTTTCGGCCCAGCGAGCCCTCCGGAGTGCTCAAAAGCAGCCGGACACCGACCCTGTGCCGCACTGCCCTTCCTGTGCACGGTCGCTGACCGGCCGGGTCGTCCCTGAGGGCGCCTGCGCTCTGTGCCTGTGTGAACTGGACGCTGGCGCGCTAGATGGGGCCGCGCAGGCAGCCGAGACCGCGCTGACCACGGCGGAACAGCGCGCAATCGAAGCAGCCAAGACAACCAGCCAGGCCCAGGATGCTCTTGCTCAGGCCCCATCTGCGGTAGGACAGAGGAATCAGTCTGCGGCTGCCGTGGGATCTGCACCGATGTGAAGGCGTATCAGACCAGGTCATGGAGTTCCGTCGGTGCCCCTGCGGGGGCGATCGTTCGGCTGAAGCTCCGCAGGGCCTTTCTGACCCCTCGCAACCAAGGCTGAGCGATTCTCACCGAAGGTCGGGCACTGGCTTACTTTCTCCCCGATGGTTAAGCGCGCTGGTCAGAGCGTTGTACTGATCGGCGAAACGGGCGAGTGCGGCGGACCCCGACTCATGTCAGGTTGCAGGTAAGAAGCGTGTCACCGGCCCCAAGCCAGCGATCGTTCTCGCAGGTGAATTGCCTTGTGGTGGAGCAGGAAGAAAGCGTGGTGGAGCTACGACAGCCGGTCGGGTGGTTGTTCGGGGGTGGGGTGTGCGATGAGCCAGTCCTGGAGTTCCCGGTGGCGGAACTGGTAGGCCACGCCGGAGATCCGCAGGAGTCCTGCCTCGTAGGCCCAATTCAGGAAGGTGCCGAGCTGCGAGGGCAGTCGACTCCGGATGCAGAGCAGGAAAACCAGGTAGCGGCGGCCAGCCCCAGAGAACCCGTACAGCCAGGCCGCCAACCCCGACGTAACCCAGAACACGCCTACGGACTCGCCTACGGACTCGCCTGCGGGCCCGACCGCGATCCCGGCTAGGAGCCCGACGCCCAGCCCGGCGATGAGCCCGACCGTGAGATCATCCCGCACTGGATGACGGGGGTCTGTTGGCGGAGCGTAGCTCAGGCGATCTTGAATCGCGGGCATGAGCCCGTCCACAATCCCTATCATGGCCCCGCCGTAGAGCCCGAACGCGAGCCCGGCCGCGAGCCCTTTTATGAGTCCGAATCCGAACACGAGCGCGGACGCGAGCCCTAACGCGAGCCCTGCTGCGAGCCCGAACGCGAGCCATCTTGCGATAGTCCGGGCGGTCTGGCGGTTTGGGCCTCTGCTGCGCAGCTGAAGCTGGACCCCTTGAGGCATTGGGGCGAAAGGGCGACTGGCCTGCCAGATGGTTCCCAGGACAAATAGCACGACCACTAAGGCGCCGCACAGTTGGCGGGGTGAGAAGCCAGGCGGGACCTCGGACAGGAGCAGGGGAGTCAAGGCGACAGCGAGGAAGACGGCGAGCAGGGTGTCGGCGGTGCGGACGCGGCGGGGACCGGCCATGGGCCACAGCTGGTGGAGGACGATGTCGGTGCCGCTTGCGGTGGATGCCGATGTGGTGGTGGTGAGGTGGGCGGCGAGAGCGGCGAGCCAGTGGTGGGTCTGGTCGGGGCGGTAGCGGTGGGTGGGGTGCTGGTGGGCGGCTGCGGGAACGTAGCGGGCGAGGAGGTGGTCGCGGACCGCGCTGGGGGAGGCCAGGGTGAGCAGGTGGTCGGGTTCGCGGAGGTAGGCCAGAGTGTCGGCGCGGCGTTCTTCGTAGGCGGTGGCGGCCAGGTTGAGGCGCCAGGGGGTGGCCAGGGAGCGGGCCAGGGTCCCGCTGGGCGCGGTCGTGAGCGTGTCGATGACCGGCTGCCAGCGGTCCGGGCTGGTGCTGCGGGCGGTGAGATACGCGGTGGCCTGGCTGGGGGTGACGTCGTCGAGCTGGATGCGGGCGGCCTCACGTATCCGCAGGTCCAGGCTGGCCAGGTCCTGGTACTGGGTGGTGCGGCAGGTGAGGACGACTGGGGCGTTGCCGGAGGGGCCCTGGTAGACATTGAGCTGCTCCAAGGCGCGCGCGGCACGGCGACGGCCGACCGGGGTGGCGTCGGTGTCCATCTCGTCCAGGCCATCCAGGATCGGCAGGACGCGGTATCTGTCCACCAGCGTGGTTGCGTCGGCGAGGGTGATGCCCTGGTCCCGGAACTGCTGGTGGACCCGGTGGGCGAGCCATTCCTGAAGGGGTTGGTCGGTGCTCCAGTCAGCCAGGGAGAAACGGACCGGGACGGGGTCGGTGTCGGCGCGGCCTGGGAGGGTCAGCAGTCCGAGGACGAGGTCCAGGGCGAGCAGGGTCTTGCCGGCGCCCGGCTCGCCGGTGATGGCCAGGCGGGCGGGGCGCAGGTTCTGGTAGTAGGACACGATGTCGGTGAGGCGGCCGTTAGTTGCGGCGCCGCTCGCATTATTGGCGGGCTCGGTGCACTGGTGGAAGGTCACGTCGATGCGATGGGCGCCGGGCCCGATCAGTTGGGCGCGCTGCCGGGTCTCGGCCGTGGCCACGACGGCGGCCAGCGTCTTCACCTTCGCGTCGATGTCCGCTGCCGCCTCGCGGCGGTCGTCGCGGTAGGCGAACCAGGCCAGGCAGGCGGCCGGCGTACCCACTGCCAGCGCAATGAGTGTGGTGGACAGTCGCGCCACTTGGAAGTGCTTGGACAGCCACAGCGCCAGCACCACGGCCGCGAGCTGCAGGACTGCATAGAGGGCGCCTGGCCGGCGGGTCCGTGATGGTTTCATGCGACGTATGGTTACTAGCCCGCTCAGCAGCGGGCGGACGATCGTCACCTTCGGTTCTGGACTGTGACACGGCATGACATTCCGGCGTGACCTGTGAGGCGGCCCGCACTCGATGTTCGGTGTGAATCACTCAACCATCGTTGCGACAGGTCACTTTCGCCGCGTAGGCGACCGCCCTTCGCCCTCGCAGGTACGACTGTGGCCCTGACCGAAATCCAGTCGGGGCCACACATGCGTGTGCCGGAGAGATCGCCTGTGTGCCTTATCGGAGAGCTCGTTGATCAGTAGTCGTCGGTCGGAGCGGGGGTGGCGGCTCGCTTCCTCCTAGGACCAAGGTTGGCCAGACGGTCACGCGAGCGATGGCCACCGGTCGGCGGCCCACTCCAGCCATCCGGGCCACCCAGGAGGCGGACCTCCTAGCTCATGTCCATTGAGTTCCGTGGCGTCGGGCTCCTCGAACAGCGCCCTCCAGTGCAGGAGCTCCGTCTCGTGCATCACGAAGGTCTGATCAGGGGTGGTCGACTGGCGATGGGCGATCCGAGCACGTTGGGTCTCCTGGTCCACCGGCACGTACACGAGCTGACAGGACGCGCCCACAGCCGTCACCAACCAGCGGATCGCGGATCTCTCGTCACGAGACCAGCATCCGAAATCGAGGACCACGTTCGTTCCCAGCTTCAGTGCCTCCAGGCCCAGCCAGAGCAGCCGTCCTTCCAGTACATCGCGCTTCCCGGCCTGTTCGGGATCGCCGAACAGCGGGAGCATCCACTCATCCGGCGTCAGCCGCAGCGCGTTGTGCTCCTTGGCCAGCTGCCGAGCTCTCGTGGTCTTTCCGGCCCCGGGTAGGCCGACCGTCAGGAACAACCTCGTCACGCACAGATCTTGTCACGAAGGCCAAGTGATCACGGCTTGAACCAAAGGCGGATCGAAGCCACGGTGACGGCGCCGTGGAAGGCATAGGCGCGCTTGTCGAATCTCGTGGCCACGGCCTGGGAGTTCTTCAGCGCGTTGACCGTTCGCTCAACTTCGTTCCTGCGCTTGTAGATCGTCTTGTCGAAACCGACGGGCCGACCGCCCTCGCTGCGGTGGCGGTTGGCCTGCTGGTTCCTCGGCTCGGGGATCGTGAGACCGCTGATCCCGGAGCAACGAACACGGCCACAGAGCGGCGTGGTGGGGGCCTATTGCGGCTCCCCTGGCGCCGTCTCTTGCTTCCGGTGTAGCGTCCCGGCCGGTTACAGCTCGAACTGGAGGTCGACGAGGTCGGTGAGTTTCACTTCGAGGCCGTGGGCGCGGCGGCCGTTGTCGCGGAAGTAGACCTCGCCCAGGGCCTCGGCGGCGATCTGCCGGAGGTCGTCCTCATCGACACCGGCTTCCTGGGCTTGAAGGAGGCGGGCGGCGTGGCGGGGCGGCAGGGCGAGGGTGAGGTGGCGCACGCGGGCCTGGTCGGTGCTGCCGGGGGCAGCGGTGTAACCGAACCGGGCCTGCACATCGATCATGATGCCGGTCGTGGTGGCGGCGGCCTGTTTCGCCTTGGCGCGGATCTGCGGCTGCCAGCGCGTGCGCACTTCACGTTCGAGGCGTTCGGCGAGCTCCGGCCGAGGCCTTTTGATTTTATTCTTCACGTACCGCTCGACGGTGCGCTGGCTGATGCCAAGCAGTTCGGCCACGCGCCGGGTACTGCGCTGGTGCGCTCTGACTAGGTAACGCATCTGCGCCCCGGCCGACTTGGGGATCGGGCGCGTGAACCTGCCCTGCACCGCCTTGTTGAGTTCTTCCCCGACCGTGACCATCGCCGTAACGCTCCCTATTCCCCGGTGTCCTTGGCGGTGACCTCACCGGTCTTGATGTAGCGGGCGAGGTTCGCGGGCTTGCCGTCGGCACCGAGCTGTTCGAGCAGGTCCGCGCCCCACAGCACGCTCTGCGTGCCTTCGTGCTTGACCATCCCGGGCGATACCCCCAGCCGGAAGCTGCCCGGCACGGTCTTGCCGTCGGTGTCATAGGGCAGGACGTCCAAGGGGCTTGGGCCGTCGGCGGCGTACACGGCGCAGTCCGAGAGGACCGCGACCGGGTAGCGGCCGGTGGCCGCCGCTAGGTGAAGCATCTTGCGGTGCATGTTGATGCGGGCCCGGGAGATAACGGTCGCGCGGATGTCCGGCCGCCACGTCGGGCGGGCGAGCGCGGGCCAGGCCTGCCCCGGCTTCCAGCCGCCCCCGCGGGCCTTCTCCTGCAGCTTGCCGATGCCGCCCTTGACGGTCATCTTGACGGCGTCCACCACGATCCCCAGCTCTCGGTCACGGCTCTTGTAGCCGTCCATGGCCTCCAGGAACTGGTGCGGGGACAGCTTCTCCGCGACGCCGAGGTCGGCCATGGTGTCGACGTAGGCGTTCCGCAGCCGCTTGTACCAGCCGTCCAGGAACCGGCCGCTCTCCCGGCGCACCCACGCCTCCAGGGGTGCGACGTCGTAGCCGAGCTCCACGGCGTAGGCGACCGTGGGGGTGGCGTACCAGGCCGGACCCGTGGGGCGTTCGCCGGTCGGGGTGAACGGGCTGGGCAGCAGGTCTCCGCCCAGGTCGCGCCACTGCTTGCCGACTTTCACCCGGTTCAGGTCGACGTGGGAGAGGTCGACCAGCCAGGAGCCGGGCACCGCCGCATCGAATGGGGGGCGGGTGACGTGCACGGGCGGCGAGGCCAGGCCGACGACGGCACCGTTGGCGGCCGCGCCGAAGGCGAGGTTCACGTCGATGCCGACCAGGTGCCGCTGCATGCACTCGGCATCGGTCAGATCCCGCGCCCAGTCGTAGGCCTCCTCGAACAGCCGCTCGTCGGGTCCGCGCACGTGGAAGCGGGGCAGATGAGCCAGGACGGGGTGCCCGTCGGTCGCCTCGCACGGCGCCGGGTCCACCGGCTCGGTTCCCAGCGAGCCGGGCCGGTGCTCGCGGTGCCGCCTGCCGTCGGCGTCCGGCTCGCTCGCGCGGGTCGGCGGGTTGAGCGCGATCATCAGCTGCAGCCCCGTCACGGCGGTGGAACCGACCGGCGTCATCACCCTGGCCGCGTACACGCCCAGCACCCGGGCGAGTTCGGCCGGCTCCAGCTGGGCGGCATGCCCCCAGGAGCGGTCGTCCAAGGCACGCCAGGAGGGGATGCACAACTGCACGCACCTGCGGCGGCTGCCCTGGGCGGGTCGGTAGATCCGCGCCCACGGCCCCAGCCCCCGCTTGGTGAGCTGCCAGTCGGCGCGCTGGAGCTGCCTGATGACCTTGTGTCCTTCCGGGAGCCGCCCGGCAAGCCGCTCGCTCTCGGACAGGACAGCGGGCAGGCCGTAGCGCTCGCAGGCCGCCTCGGTGAGCACCAGCAGCGGGTCGCCGTCCTTCCCCGAGCCGTGCAGGCTCTCCGACCCGAGCTGCGCCTCGGCCAGCGTCCACTCCACCAGCGCGGGCAGCGACTTGGCGGGCACGTCCACGATCAGACCGCCCACGCCGTAGCCCGTTACATTCCGTTCCGTGTCGGCGTCGAGGACGAGCAGCGGACCGTGCGCGTACGCCCCGGGCGCGGGCATGTTCGCCGGGGCGGCCTTGTTCGCAGCGAGGCGCGGCGGTCCGAGGGCCCGTTGGGTATGCGGCAGTGACACGGCGGCCGGGGCCTTCTCGGCCCCGGGTACGGCGGGGGCTTTCGACGCCCCGACCGCGGGCTGAGGCCGTGCTGCGGGCGCTGCGGGGGTCGCGGTGTCCGTGTCCTCCTGCGGGGCGCCGGTGCTCTCGGGGGTGGGGTAGAGCTTGGCGAGTTGCTGGAGCAGGCGCGCGTACGCCTCCCGCTCCGGAGGCCGGGGCTCGGTCCTGCCCGACTCCCAGCCGCCGACGGTTGCCCGCCGCACGTGCAGGGCAGCGGCCACCTCGTCCAGGGTGAGCGCGTGCGCCTGGCGCAGCCGCCTGCGCTCGGCTGGCGGCGGCAGCGGGGACCGGGACGCGACCAGCGCGTCGACCGCGTCAAACAACTCGGACATGGGACACCTCCGTGCCCACCTTACCTTGAAACGCTCTCATCGCGTATAAATGGCGTACGAGTTGCGTGCATAAAGCGTACGGTGGTGTTCTGAATGGTAAGGGCCACGTAGGCCTCGCTTCCGTGGCCGAACCGCCTTCCGGGCCCTTGGCCGCGGTCCGGGGCCGCTTCGACCGGTGGAACCGCCGCGCCCCGGCCGTCCCGAGCGTTCGCGGCTCTTTCCCGAGCAGGTGGAGGCGGTCGGGCCGATGCAGCCCAACGGGGGTGCGCATCCGGCTCCCGGTGAGGAGCCGTTCGGTGTCGAAGCCTCATTGCAGATCTATGCCGACGATCTCGGTCTGGCGCTGAGTACGATCCGCAGTTACCGGTTCGCCGCCCACCGGCCCGAAGGGCAGCGTCGTCACGGCGTCTCCCACGAGGTCCACTACGTCCTTGCGGGCATCGCGGACGACCAGGTGCGTTTCGAGACGATCGACGCCCCTCCGCTCGACGAACATGCCCGGGTGCGGCGCTGGACGACGGGCCTGGCCAAGAAGCACGTCGGGCAGCTCCCGGACCGTCCCGAGACGCCCCCGCAGAAGGTCGCGGCCATTCACCGCCTGCCGACGACGACGAGGTCGCGGCCCAGGTGGCCACGGCCGGGTGCGTCGCCGCCCCGAACGGCCCCTCGCCCACCGTGTCCAAGTGATCAAGGTAGGACAGTTGCCAGACGTTGTCCCGCAGGCGGGGCAGCTCGCTGGGTGTACCCCGGCCGCACGCGGTGCACCGGCAGGGCGATCGCATTCCAGGGGGGATCGACGAGACGGAACCGGCGCGGGCGAGGGGGAGTGGTCACGGATCTGGTCGATGAGGTCGCGTTCCCGCTCCCCGAGTGTGGCCAGGGGTTGGTGTGCCGACCAGGTCGCCAACGCGGGCGTGGTGCCGGCCTTGGATGTCGCGGGTGGCGGGCTCTCGGCGGGCTCCGCATCCCGAGCAATACGGGAGTGGGAGATGCACATGCGGCACCGCTGTCCATTCAGAGGCTTGTCGATGCGTACGACTCCGTGGCAGCCGGGGCAGGCTGGCCGGACGGTCCCGGCCTCGTGCAGCAGGTCGATCAGCTTGAGGATCGCGCGGTGGGGTGCGAAGTGACCGTCGCCGGTCAGCAGAGCTGGGTGGGATTCCAGAGCCCAGACGAGTTTCCGCTGCTAGGAGGGATGCGGTGTCGATCGACGGACCGCGTCGGAGACCGTCTTCCGTTCGGCCTGCGGGTCCAGCCGACGGCCCCGGCAGCACCCTCTGGGGCCAACTAACGCCTTGGTGACCGCCGCCTGGGTCGCTTGTCGGGCTTGTAGGGGGCCATGAATACCTGGTGGCTCGTGTTGGATTGGAAGCTCAGCTCCTGACGTCAGGGATCACCAACCCGGTGTACGTATGCGGTCAGAGCGCTAGCAAAGGCGGTTGGTGGTATCGGTCACCGCAGAACGACTCCGACGGCGCCGAGGGCGAGGGTCAGGGAGAGCAGCACCACGGTGACCCTCGCGAGCCTTTGGGTGGCGGACTGACGGGCGCGCAGGGCCTCGACGTCAGCGGCCCAGGACTTGTGGAGCCGGGTCAGCCGTTCGTCGGCTGCCGCTTCAAGCGCTGTCGCGGATGACCGGGCCTCCTCGACGGCCTGGCTCACCTTGCGGAGGACGGCGGCCGTGTCCTCGCGTGCGGCGGCCGACTGTGCCTCGTGGCTCCGATTTAGCTGCTCGGCTAAGTCGCTGGTGAGGGTCTCCAGTTGGCAACGCAGTTGCTGGTTTTCCCGGATCAGCGCCTCCTGTTGCTTCTTCAGTGCGCGGGCAGCGTCGTCCTGTTCGGCAGCCAGCCCGTTCAGGTCCTTCCTTAGCTCTGCCAGGGACTTGTCGAGCCGCCCCACTTCTTCGGCGACCCGCTCCACCGTGCTCGCGGCCAGCGGTCCGGTCAGCTGTTCGACAACATCCTGGAAAGAGGCCCACAGCGGCTCGGCGGCAGAGGGCTCATCGGTCATGGAAACATCCGGTTCAGATCGTGGATCCCGCGCAGGGCGGCGAGGACGAGCCAGGACCGCTCGTCACCGTCCGACTTTGCCGCCCGGTCCAGCAAGTGGTGGACGTACGACTCGTTTCTCTCGCTGTGTATGGCCCGTACCGACCGGGCCACCGTGAGGTTGGCCGCGTCCTCGACCTGCGCCTCGGACGCTCGTTCGAGCAGCTCGTCCAGCTCGGCGACCGCGCGCGCCAATGCCTCGGCGGTGTGGCCGCCGTACCGGGACGCGACCGTGCGCTGCTGATCAGCATCGGCCTCGGCCTTGGCCACCCGGGCGGTCGTCGAGTCGGCGTGCTCGCGCAGCGTAGTCCGGATCCGGGCCGGCATACGCGTGCCGACGTCGGTCATCCGCTCGTAGCAACGGTCCGGGCCTTCCCCCATGAAGCGCTTCCACCGTTCGCACAGATGGCAACAGCCGCACAGCTCGTCGTAGGCCTCTCGTATCCGGGTGCTCAGGTCGTGCGGCGGCTGACGCGGCACTTCTGGTTCCTCAGTGGTCTCCCGCCAGTGTGTCCACGCTCTGCGTGCGGCTTCCGTCCAGGCGGCGCGCTCCTCCTCCTGCTTCGCGCGAACCAGGCTGCCCTTCATGCCTGGCCTGCCGGGGCGGACGTACACAACCGGCCACTCGGCGAGCCTTTCCAAGCGTTTCCGCAGGGCCTCGGTTCTTTGGCGAGCTGCCTTCGCGGCCGCTTGGGCCCGTTCCACGAAGGCAAGTGCCTCGGTGTGCGCCTGCTTGGCGCGCCGCCAGGCCTGCGTCGCTGTGCCCAGTGCCTTCTCACGGCGTCTGACGTTGTTCCGTACGACCATCTCGACCCTTGCGGCGATCTCCGATGCTGCCAGATGCCTGCGGTCGGGATCCGAGTAGCGGGCAAGGGTGTCGCTCAACCGCCGCAGCAGCTCGTCACAGACGGGGGCCACCGCCTCGGCGTAGTAGGGGTCGCTGTCCAGCAGCTCCTTCCAGGACTCGCCGATCTCGACCGGAAACAGTGCGCTCGGCGCGACAAGGGGCAACTCCGACACCAGCAGTTGCTCGGCGTAGTGCTCCTGGACGGCCGCGACGACCCGGTCGCGGGTCCAGCCGGGGTCCCCGGGCTCGCCGAGGACCGCGTGCATGTGCCTGCGCACGCTGTCACCGCTGAATGCCCTGGTGAACACCAGGCTGAAGCGGTGTGCCTGGTCGCCCCAGCCGAGCAGGAAGGGGTTCTCGGTGATCGCCGGGTCCCGGACCATCTCGGCGAACTGGTCCGCCGAGACGACGAACACGACGTGGTCCACCACGGGCGCGTAGACGGCCAGCAGGGCCCTGGCCGCCTCCCGTTCGTCCACCCCGGCGCCGTGCAGCCCCGGCAGGTCGAAGACCCGCAGGTCCGTTCTCCGATCGGGGCCGGCGAAGCGGTCCGGCAGCCCGATCTCCAGCGGCCGCGCCCGTGCCTCCCAGTGCAGCCGGTCTCCCGTTGCGCCCGTGCGGAACGACCGTAGCCGCTTCTTCAGTTGCTCCGAGGTCAGCCAGGCGGTTCCCGGGTGCTCGCCGGGCGCGTCGCCCGAGCCGTCGTAGGCCAAGGACCATCGGTCCGGGTCCCCGGACCACTGGTAGCGGATGGGCACCGGCGTCGCCGACTGGCCACGCCCCCGCCCAGCCCGCAAGGGGACGGCTGCTTCGGCCGCGGCCTCTGGGTCGGTCACGCCGAGCAGCCTCAGCAACAGGGTCGTCTTGCCCACCTGAGAGTCTCCGAGCACCATCACATGGGCGAGATCGGACTGCTCCAGGGCTTCGTCCACCCCTCGCAGCCTGGCTCGCAGCCAGGCGACGGCCTCGGCTGACCACGACCAGCGCAGCTGGTCGAGGTCAGCCGACTTCGTCATGGCCGAGCGCCTCCAGCATCCGCTCGCGGTAGCTCTCCACCGCACGTGTGGCCGACACCAGCCGGAACTGGCCGTTGAGTTCGCTGTCCGCTCCCAGCGCCTGCTGCAGTCGGGCCTGCAAGACCTCCCTGGTTACGCGCAGCAGTTCGTCCACGTTCTCCAGCACCTGCCGCTCCGCCGCTTCCCGATGGCGGGCCAGCAGCGACCTCGCCAGGCCGACACGCTCGGACATTTTGTTGTTCCAGTCGTTGAGAAGCGTGGCGCCGACAACACCGACGCCGACGGTGGTGAGCAGCAGCGGCGAGGCGGTCGCGCCGAGCCCAGCGGTCTTCACGCCTCTGGCGAACAGGCCTGCCGAGAGCTTTCCTACGTTCGCCAGGAGGTCGATATCCTCGTTGACCAACTCGTCCGTGCCCAGCAGGAGACCCACGGTGCCCAGTAGCGCTTTTCGCTCATCCGCGAGGTCGCGCAGTAGGTGCGACAGTTGTTCGGGCGACTTCGTCGTCTCCAGTGTGCCGTCGGGCGTCGCGAACTCGCCTACCGCGAAGGCCCGGGCGTCGAGTGTCATGAACGGCAACGCCCTGACAGCCTGCACGAGTCTGCCTCCGACGTTCACCGTAGGTGAGACGGTGCCCCGGAGGTCGTCCGGCTGCGCGTCAGCGTCGCCGACGGGCGGCCGGCCCGTCAGAACCAGTGCGACATCGCGGTCGAGACGGCCCTGAGTGAGCGACCCCGTGAAGGCCCCCAGGTAGACTTGCCGTTGAACCCGGACGGTTGCCTCGATGCTCCCCAGGTAGGCGGCGTTGGGCCCAGGCAATCCTGGCTGCTCCGACTCCGCAGGCGTCAACCAGGCCTGCCGGACCAGCTCGATCAGGCGGTCGTCGCGCTCGTTCCTGCGTCCCTGGAGGAACTCCTTGGTGCGGATGGCTGCTTCCTCCAGCCCTCCACTGTCATGCAACAGCTTCGTCAACCTGGTTGAAGCCCGGTCCGTGTGCCGGCCGTAGTGCTCGGCCACCTTGGGTGTGAGCGCGCGCCGCAATCCGTCGCTCGCTTTGTCGAACTCGTCCAGCAGTTCCTGGATCTGCTCGGCGACCTCGCTGTCCAGGGCCTTGCGGTCACGTGCCGCCTTGGCCAGCCTGAGGACACCCGCGAGATCCCGCCGGATCAGTTCACGCATCAGGTTGGTTTCCAGCCGCCGGCTGTCCCGGGCCCCTCCACGCTTGGCGTCGATCCGCGTCCTGAGCGTCTTGATCCAGTCCTTCGGGCTACTACCGTCCTTCCCCACAGGGACGACGTCCGCCCGGTCGACCCCGAAGACCTCTGCCGCGCGAGAGGTCCGCTCCTCGATCGCCTCGGGTGCGGAAGCCTCGCAGCGGGGCACTGCGACCACCAGGTGCAACTCATCCTGGTTCCGGCGCAGCAGGCTCAGCAGTTCGGGCTGTCCGGCGTTGGCCAGCCGGCGTTCGTCGGCAACGAGGAGCGCGGCCGGGCTGGTGGCCAAGACGATCTTCATCAGCTCCTGCCACTGCTCCTGGGCCCGGCCCCGCTCCAGGCCGGGCAGCAGCACGAAGCCGGTGCCTTCCAACTGCCAAAAGCTCAGCGGGACTTCGAGCTGGGTGAGCAGCACCCGGGCATCCTGACTCTTCACATGCTGACGCCATTCCTCGCGTTGCTCGGCGGAGTAAAACTGCCGCTCCACGAGATGGCCGCTGCGCTCAGCTTGGGCGCCAGGCTGCCGGAAGACCACCACCCCGCGCGGCTCCTGAAGGCCCGCCCGCTCGACGATGGCGACCGGGCACTTCTCGCCCAGGCCGGTGTTGTCCTCGAGCCAGGCCTCCGCATCCGGATAGAGGTTGCGGGCAAGCAGCGTCTTGCCGGCGCCCTGCTCGCCGGCGATCGAGACGAACTGGTGCTCGCCGAGCGAGCTCAGCACGTAGAACTGCCGTACCAGGAGCAGCCAGTCGCTGTTGTCGGCGCCCTTGATGTCAAGCTCCACGCCGAGCCGCATCAGGGCCATGGCGAGCCCTTGCAGCAGTCGCTCCGCCTTGACGAAACGACCGTCGGCGTCTTCCTGTTCATCCATGTGCGTGCCCTCGGAGGAAGCATGTGGGAGACCTGCGTGACGATGCGTGCGTGGCTGCCCAGCGCACAGTGGGGCGGCCGGTTCCGTGGCCAGGGAGGTGCGAACGGCCCTCACCGTTCTGCAATAGGTGTCCAGTATGTCTATAAGCCAACAGCCGATGAAGACGGTTGCACCAAGTCCCAGTCTTTTGCACTCTAGATCCCCCTACGGCGGTGGACGGCGGTCATTCGATTGCGCGAGGGTGAGGCGCGACGCGGGGGGCGCTCCGGCGCGTGATCGACCGCCGCCCGTATCCGAAGCGCCCCGACCCCGACCCTGCGCGCCCAGCCGATCGCGGCCCACTCCTACGCTGCCCAGTCGAGCCCGAGGAGTGCCAGCTGCTGGAGGAGCCCGGTCGTGTGGTGCGCCAGGGCCGCAACGTCCCTCCGAGGCAACGGCGCGATGCCGAGCTGCTTCATGCGCTCGCGCTGCAGGTCCGTCAGGTCCTGCCAGATCTTCCGCCAGACGGACGTGACGTTTCGGATTGCTGTCGCCCTGGTCGCCGTGCCGAACCCAGCGGCCCGGCGGCCCCTGACATGGGGGTTCCCGTCCGCTATGGGGAGCGTCACAAGGGGACGACGTCGGTGCGGTGGTGGGGCATAGTCGGCCGCGCGGCTTCTGGGTGGCCAACCACGTCCGTCCTCGCCGTGGCCGCAACCCGAGGCCGCCGCCCCGCGGTGACTGCGATAGGCACTTGCTCAGCGCATGTTGAGCGGAGCCCGCCCGTGCTGGCGGGCGGGCGATCTCGCTGGCTCTCTCCTGCGGCAGGCACCGGCGGCTCCTGCTCTCCCGAAAGGATGAACGCGATCAAATAGCTCTCGAACCCCTCGAGCCCACCACGTTCCTCGCGCCGGATAGCGGCGTCGAACCGCTAACGGGAGCCAGTTCGGCACTGCGCCCACACCAGCACTCGATAGGTACGGGCGGGATCCAATTGCACGAAAGGCTCACCGGGTTCGGCGTCTGACCAAACACCTCGAGAGATCCAGCCGAAGGACCGGCAGGACCGTTGAGCGTGTCCAGCGTCGCCATCCGGCCCTTGTAGGCCAGCTGGTAGTCCACAGATGCCACCAGAGCCCAGCCTGGCCCTGGTGCGTCGTCCTCTTGGTCCCTGACCGCTACCACCACGGGTGCAGCGCGCTCCTGGACCCGCGACGTCACGATGACCTGTCCAGGAACGACGATGACAGGCTCGTCCGTCTGGAAATCCGGCTTGCCCTCCCTGCGTTCGAAGCCCGGCTCCCACATCTCACTCGATATTGACTGCTCCCACGTGGCTGATCTCTGGCATGCCTGGAGCCTGTCAGGAATGGAGCAGCTACGTAGCAGCGGTCGGCCACGTTTGAGCCGCTGGGTAGCTCCCCGCAACGGGGCGCGCCGTTCGCTCGTGTGCCGCCCTGCACCAGTGATCGTTCCGGGCCAATCCTGGCGGCTCAAGCAGCCGCGCCCTAGCTAGCCCTACGAAAGAGACGGCTTCGTGCCGTGTGGAGGGGACGATCCGCAGGTGAGTCCTCCGGTTAGGGTGGCGGGGGGGCGTGTGCTTCGGGTTGGTGCGCGTGAAGTGGCTGTGGTTTTGAGGGGGTTGACGGGGGATGGGCTACGTCCTGCCTGGCTGGATGGACGAGATCCTGGACTTCATCGGGATCAACTGGCCGAACGTCGACGAGGACGACTACCGCGAAATGGCGGATGCCATGCGGGAGTTCGCCGACCAGTTCGAGGGCCATGGTGCGGAGGCGCATGCGGCGGTCAGCCGCATCCTGGCGTCCAGTGAGGGCGCCGCGGTCGATGCCCTGCAGGAGCACTGGGACCTGGTGAAGTCCGGGCATCTGGAGAAGGTGCCCGATATCGCCCGCCTGTTCTCGGATGCCTGTGATGTGGTCGCGGACATCATCTATGGGATGAAGACCAAGGCCGAGATCGAGCTCGGGGTGATGGCGGCCTCGATCGGTGTCAGCCTGGGTCTCGCGGTCGTCACCGGCGGCCTGTCCGCGATCATCGGGGCGGCGGAGACCGCCGCGATGCGCCAGCTGATCAAGCGGATCATCGACGAGGCGGCCGACCAGATCGTCGATGAACTCCTGGCTCGGGTCACTGAGCCGATCACCGGTCGGCTGGAGCAGATGGTCGAGGACACCGTCCTGGACCTCACCGACAACCTCATCAAGCTCCCGCCCGCCACCGGCGGCGCCGGAGCGGGGGAGGGCGGTCATGGCGGCAGCCACACCGGCATGATGCTCGCCTCCGCAGGCGGGCCCTCCGCAGGCGGCGGGGGAGGGGGCGGCGGCCGGGTCTTCATCGACCACGAGGAGTACGAGAACGGCGCGGGCAAGCTGTCCCGCCACGGCGAGGCCCTGCACACCGACTCGCTCGGTTCACTGGGCCGGGCCAAGGGTGCCTTCGGCCGCACCCGGGGCCGCGATCCATTTACTCAGGCATTCGACTCTGTGCTGCACGGTGCGCTCGACGGCGCGGAGAAGGCGCTGAAGAAGGTCGGCAAGCACCTCACGGAGGACGTGCCCGGCGGGTTGCGCGCCACCTCGCGCACCCACCGCCAAAACGACAGCGACATCTCCGACCGGCTCAAGGCACTCACCAAGGGCGAGTCGGACACCCCCAAGGTGCCCGGCGCCCGCAGGGGCGGGCGCAACGGCAAGGGCCCGGATCCGCTGAACAGCGCCCGCGACGATGCACGCCACCACGGTGTGGAGCCGGACAAGCGCATCTGCCGCACCGACCCGGTCGACGTGGCCAGCGGCCAGATGCTGCTGGAACAAAGAGACCTGGACCTTCCCGGGGTGCTGCCGCTGGTCCTCAAGCGCACACACCTGTCCGACTACACCTACGGCATGTGGTTCGGCCGCTCCTGGGCCTCGACGCTGGACGAGCGCATCGAGGTCGACATCCGCAACCAGGCGATGTGGGCGCGCGAGGACGGCACGATCCTTGTCTACGAGCAGCTGCCTGGCCCGCAGACACCTGAGGTCTGGCCGTTGGAGGGGCCGCGTATCCCGCTGCGGCGGATCTCCGAGATGGGCGCCCAGGACCTGGAGTTCGCGGCAACCGACCCGCGCACGGGCTGGACGCGCTACTTCTCCAAGCCGGGCGGCAAGGGCTGGCAGCTGTGGCTGACCACCATCGAAGACCGTAACGGCAACCAGATCGACATCCACCGCGACGCCACCGGCCGCCCCCTCGACATCACCCACAGCGGCGGCTACGACATCAAAGTCACCGGCGACCACGGCCGCGTCACCGCCCTCGCTCTACGCGGCCAAGGCGACGGCGAACACGCCCTGCCCGTTGCCGAGTTCGGCTACGACGAAGACGGCGATCTCACCGGGGTCATCAACTCCTCTGGCACGCCGCTGCGTTTCACCTACGACGCGCAGGGCCGCATTACCTCGTGGACCGACCGCAACGCCTCCACCTACCGCTACGTCTACGACACGGCTGGCCGTGTCGTGCAGACCGTGGGGCCGGATGGCTTCCAGTCCAGTACCTTCGTCTACGACGCCGAGCACCGCACGACACGCTGGACCAATGCGGTGGGCGCGGTCACCGAGTTCCGGCTCAGCGAGCGCGGCCAGATCATCGCCGAGACGGACCCGCTTGGCCACACCACCGTCCAGCGCTTCGACGACCGCGACCAGTTGCTCGCGCGCACCGATCCGCTCGGCCGCACGACCGGCTTCGAGTGGGACGAGTACGGCAACCTCGTCACGGTCGAGCACGCCGACGGACGGCGTACCCACGTCACCTACAACGACCTCCACCAGCCGATCACCATCGTCGAGCCGGGTGGCGCGCGCCTGGAGTACGCCTACGACGAGCGGGGCAACCGCACTGCCGTCACGAATCCGGCCGGCCTGGGCGTGCACTACGCCCACGATGCATCCGGCGGCGTCACGGCGATCACCAATGCCCTCGGTGAGACGGTCACGATCCGCTGCGACCGCGCCGGGCTGCCCGTGGAACTCGTCGACCCCCTGGGCGTGGCCACCCGCTACGAACGCGACCCCTTCGGACGGCCCGTCGCGATTCATGGTCCCGACGGGCAGAGCACCCGCCTGGACTGGAACGCCGAAGGCAAGCTGCTCCGCCGGACTTACCCGGACGGCAGCACGGAGTCCTGGAGCTATGACGGCGAGGGTAACTGCACCGCTCACATCGACCCGGCCGGTGGTACCACCCGTTTCGAGTACACGCACTTCGACCTGGTCGCTGTGCGCACCGGCCCGGACGGGGTGCGTTACGCCTTCGAGTACGACGCGGAGCTGCGGCTGTGCCAGGTCACCAACCCGCAGGGGCTGACCTGGACCTACCAGTACGACGCGGCGGGACGGCTCACCGCGGAGACCGACTTCGACGGGCGCACCCTCTCCTACGCCCTGGACGCTGGCGGGCAGCTCACCGCCCGCACCCTGCCCTCCGGCGCCGTCATCGGCTACGAGCGCGACATCCTGGGCCGCACGGTCCGCAAGAGCGTCGACGGCCACCACGTCACCTACGCCTACGACACCCTGGGTGAACTCGCCCAGGCCGCCAGTGCCGACTGCACTGTCACCTTCCAGCGCGACAACGCGGGCCGCATCATTGCCGAGTCCGTCGACGAGCGCACGCTCACCTTCCAGTACGACGCGCTGGGCCGCCGCACCCAGCGCACCACGCCCACCGGCGCCGTCAGCCAGTACCGCTACGACGCGGCCGGCAACCGCAGCTCGGTCTCCGCCTTCGGTAAGACCATCACCTCCGCGCACGATGCCGCGGGACGGGAGATCGCCCGGCACATCGGCCCTCACCTCGCGCTGGGCACCGCCTACGACGAGCTCGGCCGCATCGCCACGCAGTCGCTGCACGGCGGTGGTGGAGAGCAGCTGTGGCAGCGCGCCTACGCCTACCGTCCCGACGGGCACGTCACGGCGATCGACGACGCCCGCGACGGACGGCTGCGCCTGGACCTCGACACTGTCGGCCGGGTCACCTCCGTAACCGCGGCGACCTGGAGCGAGACCTACGCCTACGACGAGGCGGGCAACCAGAGCGCCGCCCAGTGGCCCGGCACCGGCCACCGCCAGGAAGCGGGCGGCGAGCGTGAGTACGACGGCATGCGCGTCACCCGCGCCGGCACCATCCGCTACGAGTACGACTCCTCGGGCCGCATCGTCCTGCGCCAGAAGATCCGCCTGTCGCGCAAGCCGGACACCTGGCGCTACACCTGGGACGCAGAGGACCGCCTCACCACCGTCACCACCCCCGACGGCACCCTGTGGCGCTACCTCTACGACCCGCTCGGCCGCCGCCTGGCCAAACAGCGCATAGCCGCCGACGGCGTGACGGTTGTCGAGGAGACCCGGTTCACCTGGGACGGCACCACCCTCGTCGAGCAGACCACCCACACCCCCGGCACCCCCGACGCGATCTGCCTCACCTGGGAACACGACGGCCTCACCCCCATCTCCCAGGCCGAACGCAAACTCCACGCCAACACCCCGCAAGAGGTCGTCGACCAGCGCTTCTTCGCGATCATCACCGACCTCGTCGGGACCCCGACCGAACTCGTCGACGACCAGGGCCACACCGCCTGGCGGGCCCGCAGCACCCTGTGGGGAATCACCGGCTGGGACAACGGCGCCACCGCATACACACCGCTGCGCTTCCCCGGCCAGTACTTCGACCCCGAAACCCAGCTGCACTACAACTACTTCCGCCACTACGACCCGGAAGTCGCCCGCTACCTCACCCCAGACCCCCTCGGCCTGGCCCCGGCACCCAACCCGTTCGCCTACGTCACCAACCCGCTCACCTGGATCGACCCGCTCGGCCTCGCGCCGCAGTCGTGCCGCAAGAACGAACCCGACGACCCTAGCTGGGGCGGCCGGGTCGTCTACAGCCGCGATGGCGGCCGTCCCGGAGCCATGCACGCCACCCTCGGCCTGGACATGATGGGCGCCAACCCCACCGACCCGCACGGTGACCCGCCCGGCTGGGAGAAGGACAAGGGCTTCAACCGTGCCCACCTGCTCGGCGCTCAGCTCGGCGGCTCGAACTACGACCCCCGCAACTTCGTCACCATGCACTCCTACGCGAACTCTCCCGTCATGCGGCACATCGAGAACCAGGTACGCGCCGCCGTCACGAGGGGGGAGATCATCCAGTACAGCGTGACCCCCGTCTACGACGGCGCGAACAAGATCCCTCTCGGGGTACGGGTCGAGGCCCATGGCAACAACGGCTTCCAGTTCACCGAACATCGAAGCACCGGCAACACGGAGCCCACGAACTCGGCCTTCATTCCCAACAAGAAACGCGGCACCTGACCCGCAGCCCGCCCGTCACGCGCACGTGATAGAGCAGGACAAGCACATCCACGGAGGGAGACTTCATGAACGCCGCACTCGCCCGCCTCACCCAGCTGATCACCCCGCCGTCCGAGCCCAGGACCACGGACTGGGACGCGGTCCAGGAACAGCTCGGCGTCACCCTCCCCACCGACTACAAGGAACTCATCCACGCCTATGGCGGAAGCAACTGGGACGACTACCTCTACCTTCTTGAGCCTGGCTGCCCCAACGACAACTACGACCTGATCGAGTGGGAAGACCAGCAGACCGAAGCACTCGAAGGACTTTGGGAGTTCGAGAAGAAGCCCGACGAACTCGCGGACGCCGACAGCCGGGTCATCCCCTGGGCCACCACCGACAACGGCGAGTGCCTCTACTGGCTCGCAAAACCGGGCCAGAACCCCGACCAGTGGACCGTCATGGCCAACGAGGCCCGCGGCGACCGCTGGGAGCACTACCCGATGACCTGCACCGAATTCCTCCTCGCCGCCCTCACCGGCGACGTGCAATCCGGCGTGCTCTCCTCCCGCTTCCCGCTCACCACGCACGAATACCGGCAGCTGACAACCGTCTGAGCAGCCCACGAGGTGTCGTGACCAAACGGCGCCTGAGCTGGCCGAAGCCGACCCGGGCGCCGTGCACCAGGGCACAGTTACTGCCACGCGTCCGCCCGGCGCCGAGCGCGGAGCGCGGAGCGCGGAGCGCACGTGCGTACATGAAGCGTACGGGTGGAGTTCTGGGTGGTATGCCACAGGCCTCGCTTCCGTGGCCGAGCCGCCTTCCGGGCCCTGGGCTGCTTGTGGGCGGTGGAGACGTCCCTGGACCCGACGGCCATCACGGCCTGCCGAAAACACTCCACTCTCCTGAGGACACACCCCCCGTAGCGGTTGAACACACCGCGAGCCTGCGTACCGCGAACCGGCGAACCAGGCGCCGAGCGGTGCCATCGGTCCGGACGATGCCGACCGGCAGACACAGCCTGGACAGCAGCCGCCGCCAAGCGGAGGGGGCCGACGTCGAACACCACCTAAGTTCGTCCACGCCCCCTGCGGAAAACAGTGCGCACGGACCCCCGCGCCCGCACGCGCGATGCGTCGGCACGGGTGGCAGGGCAACCAGAAAACAGTCGACAGACGCGGGCCTCGATCATGGCTGGCGGGGCATTGCTGTCAGGCCCAGTTCTGCGCGGACGGCGTTGATGAAGTCCTGTTCCGCTGCCCACAGGCGTTCGAAGGCTTGTGAGGGGATGTCGGTCTCCGACAGTGTTGCCCGGGCCGCGGCGACCTCGCGGGCGCAATTGACGAATAAGACTCCGGCCCGGACGGTCTCTGGCCGCTGGGTGACCAGGCGCATGGCGGTGAAGCCGGCTTCCAGCGCTTCCTTGTAAGGTCTGCCGGTCTCGTTGAAGAACGGCATCAGCCGACCGGGTTCACGGGGGTGGGGCACCGCGGTGATGGATGCGCCGGGATCGAGGACGTGGGCGACGTAGCGGCGGTTGGCCGCCAGGAACTCATTGCACACGGACAGGCGGATATCGCGCCACCGCCGCTGATGCTCCCGCTGCCACACCTGGACCGGGCCCTGAAGAAGATCGCCCGAAAGGGTGGCGGCATCGTACTGCTGGACGGAGTGGTGATCCGCACCCGGCGCAGAACCGGGAAGGAGAACGGGAAGAACTAATCCGGCAAGAACAAATGCCACGGCCTGCTCGTGATCGCCCTCACCGACGACCGGGGTCGACTGTTGTGGATATCGGCGGGCCCGCCCCGGGCGCACCTAGGAGATCACCGTCTGCCGGCACGACAAGCTCACCCGGAAACTGAGGGAAGCCGGGCTCGGTGCCATCGCCGAGCTGGGGTTCGTCGGCCTCGACGACGGCGGCCCCGACGCCGACCCGGCGGTGATCACCGGCTACAAACCCGCCCGGAACCGGCCCCTGACGCGAGGCCAGAAGCTGTCCAGCACGGCACTTACGGTCGTCCGGGCACCCGTCGAGCACGGCTTCGCCCACCTCAAGAACTGGCCGTCCTCGGCAAGGTACGCACCGACCCCCTGGGCGGCCGCCCTGGTTCGGGCCTTGCTGGTCCTCACGAACCGCGGAATCGCCAGATGACCGACGATCTATACCAAAGTCACCTGCCAGCGACCAGCATGAGCATCCCGATGCCCACGCACACCAGACCCGTGACCAGAAACTTCAGCTTGCTCACCGCTCAATGGTCTCGGCCGCCCTTCTGTGCGCCCCCCGTGATCGCCTTCACCATCGCGCTCCACGTCTCGGAGAACGGCGGCCCTGGACCTGGCACTCCTCCCCTCGGCACGGCGTACGGCGCCCTGATCACTTGGGCGGGCCTACGCCTGGCAGCCCCGCGAACGGCGTCCCGCCTGCCGGAGATCCTGACGGCGGCCAGCAAGGGGTAGGTGCTGGCGGGCCTGCTACGCGCAATGCCGTACTCAACATCATTCCGGGCATGGTGCGGGGCGGTCCTTTGCGCTGCGCTCGTCCAGGGTCAGTGCCATTTCTGGGCGACTAAGAGGTTTCCGGCTCCTGCTGACGGCGCGTATGCCTACGATTCAGGCGTTCGGCGTACTGGAGAGAAAAGCACAATAGGAGAGACATGTCCGAAGGACAGATGTCGCCCGACCGCGCGGAGCTGGAGAAGCTGCTCGGCAAGGACATCGACGAACTGCTCGTGCTCCTGGCGCAGTCCGACCCGGAGCATGCCGAGACGATGTTCTCGTCCGACGAGGCGAGGGACGCCGGACGACGCCGCTTCGAACAGTTGTCAGCCCCTCTGCGCCGACGTATCTGCCACGAGTGGCGCTACTGCGAGAAGAAGGCGAATGGCGACCTCACGGACCACGTCGAGATCGCGGTGGCGGTCGCCGACCTCATCACCACGGTGGTGGGCGGTCTGCCGGTGGCACTCGTCACTGCCCTCGTGATGAAGCGGGGCCTGAACCAGCTCTGCGGATGCGGTGCCTCCAGTTGACCGTTCCTCCCAACCTGAGTGGCAGTTACCAACCGCGTACGGACCATCTGCGCTTTAACGCCCGCATTCCCGATGAGTTCCCCTTCATCGACTACGAGGTGCGCCGGGCCGAGGACCTTTCCGGGCTCGCCGTCATCGTCGAGGAGTTCCTGCATCGGTGCCAATGGGCGGCGACGCCGTTCGGCCTGGTCTACCGGACCGCCGCGCTGGTACAGGCACGTTTGGGACTGCGCCTGCTGTGCACGCTCGCGGCTGATCCCTCGCTCCGCCTGCCCACCCCCTGGACCAAAGTCCGTGTGAAGGACGTCGCGGCGCCGCTCGCCGAGGATCTGCACACCGTCAACGCTCTGGAAACGCTGATACGTTTCCTGTTCGGCGCACCGCTGGGCCGTCCGCTGAACGAACTGAATGCCGCGCTGGACACGGCCAGGGAGGCACTGACCCACTTCTCCCCGCTGTTGTTCGGAACGTTCCAGTCATGGAACCCACGAGACGTCGTCTACCGGCCGGACGGAACACCCATCACCAACCGCACCACCCGCGAGGTGATGGAGAGCCATGCCTCCGCGTTCGCCGTCGAGTTGCTGAGGTCGCGCTCCGCGGCAGCGGCAGGACCATGGTTCGACGAGCACACTCGGCGCAAGAGGATCGGCATGTACGCCGCGCTCGAAGAGCTGACGAACACGGCCCGGCTGTCGCTGGAGTCCCTTCCGCACCTCGGCACGCAGTGCCTTCTGCAGCGTCGCCGACCTCGCGATCGGCGAACAGATCGCCGATGTAGCAGGACTGCCACCACCTGCCGACTACATCGAGTCCGTGCTGCCGTACGTCCGGTACGGGACGGCGCTGAAGGACGTGGCCCAGTCCGCGGACGCCCTGGCCCTGCTGGAGAGGCAGAGCCCCGAGGAGCACGCCGATCTCGACGACGCCCTGCGACTGCGCGTGATCATGCGCAACGCACTGACGATCAGGGGCCAGGCGTCGCCAGTGCTCGGGTTTCCGGTCATGTCACGGCGTCCGGTCATGCTCCGCAACGCCGCCGCCGCCCGACAGTGGTGCTTCGAGGAGGTGAGCGCGCTGCAGACGGATGGCGATGTCGGACTCGTCGAGGAAGCCCTCGTCGGTGCCACTGCCCACGCGGCGATCCGCTTCTTCACGGTTCAGGGAGAAATGCAGACGGACGCGGTCCTGTTCGAACCGACCGTGGAGCGTTTTCTTCTCCTGACCCGCCTGTGCGACTGGCCCGTCGTCGAGTATAACGACGGGATGGAAGTCTTCCTGTGCGACGCGATGGACGATCCCGGTCCCGTGGTGATCGGCCAGGCGACGGTGTTCGAGGTCTCCAAGGCGATCCATGCGCTGTTGAAGCAGTCGTGTACGGGTTTCGACGGCGACGCATGGCGCATCGGCATCCACCAGCGCTCTCTGACCGAGGTGGTCGGCGTCCGCGCCGGGCAGCTCGTGGGTACGCCCTGACCCGGCCGGCGAGTGTCAGACCGGCTGGGCGTCGGGCTCAGGGCACGAACACCGCTTCCAGGAACGGTTCGATCGCGGCGCGCCAGGCCTCTGGCTGGTCGTAGTGGACTAGCTGGCCCGCGTCACGCAGGTCACAGGCGATGGGGAGGCGGATTATGCCTGGTGCGCCTGGGTATCCGAAGCCGATCTCGCCGTGGGCTCCGGCCAGGGTTCCTGGACCTCGGCGACATCGGCCGTGCTCACGTGAAGAACTGGTCCGCTATGCCCAGGAGCAGTTGCCGCACCTGCCCCGGCTCACCTCACGAGCCGCTGAAGAAACCGTTCCCGGGATGCGCCGTCTCATCGACGCCCTCGCCTCCCTCACCCGCCGCCTTCCCCACGCGCCGCCCCGCGCCCTGGCCAAACTCGCCCACGAACACGCAGGCGACCCCCCACTACTTCGATCCCGCAGCCGGGCCCGGACAACGTCTTATTACCGCTCTCACCGAACTCGCAGACCACCCGGAACCCACCCGCCCCGACCACATACGCGCCTTGCTGGCCAGCCACGGCATCATCGCCGGCCGGCTCTCCGCCACCGTCCTGCTCCACCAAGTCAGACTCTCCGCGACGGTCCCATCGACCGTCGCCTCAACGAGGCCACTACCCCCGTCGCCCTCAACCTTCTCGATCTCACCCGCACTCCGCCTCAGTTGGCTCCGTATCCGTTGACCGTCGTCGAGTGCCCCTCCGTCCTCGAGGCCGCGATGGAGTGGGCCAGCCCCCAGCCCATGGCCTGCACCAGCGGCCAGCTTTGGGCCGTCGACCACGCCCTCCTCCAACTGGCAGTCGACCAGGGCGTACCCCTGCGTTACGCAGGCGACCTGGATGCCGCAGGCCTGCACATCGCCGCCACCGTGCAGCAGACCTACGGAGCCGTGCTTGTCGCTATGGACACAGCACTCGTGCGTGCAGCGGGCGACCGGCCGTCTGTCATCCCGCTCGGCCCTCTCCCGAACAGTTGTGATCCCGAGCTGATCGCCCAGCTCCAGGCAACAGGACGCGTCCTCTACCAGGAACACGACGTCGTACTCATGCGTCTCCTCGACCCGGCGTCCTCATCACGGGAAACCTTGCACCCCACTCCACGACAGATGGGGAGTTAACCCCGGAATGCGGATAACGCAGATAGAGTGCTGACCCACGTGCCACGCAGCGCTGCCGAGGATTCTCCCCTTGATCCACTAATCACAGATAAGCGCCAAGGCGGGTCGGGTGCGGTCTTCTACAGTCCACCTGGGTGATCCAGGCTGTTGCAGAAACTGAAACGAGGCAGGGTTGGTAAAACCGCATCGCAGCTCCAAGCTGCAGACGGACGCGCATGCTACCGCCGCCCGGGCGGTCCGTCTGCGTCTTGCCGTTTCGCTGCACCGTCTTGTCGAGCGTAAAGCGCTGCTGAGGGCCGCTGGGAAGCAACCTCGTAGCAGCGTCTCGAATCAGAAGCCTCAAGCGCGGAAGGCGTACGTGGCACGGTTTCGGAACATCGCAGAATCGTACCTGCCGCTCACTCCGATCACCATCTTAGTGGGGAAGAACAACTCAGGTAAGACCAATCTCTTGAATTCCCTGGCATTGATTTACCCTGACGTTCTCGTCGAGTTCATGGCGGATTATCGCCAATTCTTCGGGGGTGGGGGAATGCATGGGCAAATCAGCCAGTTCTTGAGAGTTCTCCCACGGGGCAGCGAGCAAGACCGTCGGCCCACGGTCGCAGCAATGCTCCTGGATAATGATGCGATATCGGTGAGACTGGAAGACGCGTCGAAGGGCATGGTGGCTACATGGTACAGGGGGCGAGCGGCGATCGGTTCGCTTCACGTAGAAAAAGAATTTGGGAAAGCGCGAGTATTTATCGGTGACGATATCCCGGATCGACTGGATCTGCGCCGGATCACTCGACCGGTCAACTCCGACCAGAATAGGAGCAGTCTGAGGGAACTACAGACCAAGGTCTTTGGGGATCTACGGATCTCCTTCCATGACGCCGGCACCGACGACCAGATGAAGATCGACGAATTGGATGAACTCCTCGCAAATCGATCCGTCGAGGAAGGAGGCGTAGGCGAATTCCTGGAGTCTGCCTCTCAAGCGTTTGGAATGCCTCGCCTTCAATTCCTCCCCATTCGCTCCTTGAATATTCAAATTCTACCGTCTCCGGCGGACATTCGGCGAAGGGGGCAACGATTGGAACAACTTCGTTCTGTCAGGAGCGAGATCGCGTCTGTGCTCGACCCGCATTCGATAGTGGGGAGGCGGGTGATTTCAGTCGTAGACGATCTCATTGAGGATCTGGATCCGAAAAATCCGGAGGGTGGTTTCTTCCTCGGCGGCGGTCTGACCGTTGCCGACGAATTTACTCTGGCTAAAGGTATGGGAAGTGGGTTCCGGTCGGTACTCCTCCTCTACTATAAAGCCCTTCATAATGACATTCTGGTTATTGATGAGCCGGACGCATTTCTCCATCCGGCTCTCCATGAGCGTCTTGCGGCATTTATGCTGGAGCGCTGCGATGAAACACAATTCATCATCAGTACTCACTCCGCCCCGCTGATTAATGCACTCTGGGCGGACCCTCGCGTCAGCGTCCACAGGATGTCTGATGGGGCGGTCAAGGTCGACCGTACTGGGGGACGAAGTAGACGCCACATCTTCGATACTCTGCGCAATGTGGGAGTGCGACCAGGTCAGGTACTGCAGAGCAACGCGGTCATCTGGGTGGAAGGCCCTTCCGACTGTATTTACATAAATCGCTGGCTGAAATTGTGGACAGATGGAGAGGTGAGGGATGGTGTCGATTACGCGTGCATGTTCTACGGCGGACGACTCCTGGCGCGGCTCACTGCAGATTCCAAAGAGGGTGCCGGAGAAATGCGTTCGTTGACCGCCCTGAATAATAATTGCATTGTCGTCATGGACAGCGACAGGAAGGTTTCTGGCCAATCGGTGAACGCCAGCAAGCAGAGGATGGTCAGAGAGGTAGGGAAGGTTGGTGGGGTGGCATGGATCACGGATGGGCGTGAGATTGAGAATTATATCCCTCCCCGAATTCTCGAAATGCTGGGGCTGCTGCCTCCAAAAAGGCATCCCGGAGATTACGGGGACGTGATCGCATCTGTTGCGAAAGAGAGAGGGAAAGGGAAGAAGTACGTGGACAAGGTCGCAATAGCAGAGCAAGTGTGCTCCAGGATCACCCGTAGAGATCTGGAGGAGAATGGTAAACTCGCGGCCCCGTTTGGAAGAAGTAGCAGCCAAGCTCCTCGCTTGGAAACAAACCTGAGGCACTGTCACCTTTTCTGCGCCGGTCGACGGTTTGGTGTCCAGTCCCGGACCGATGCCTCGACCTCCCGCACATGCCAAACGTCGTCATGGGCGCGTGCCGCCGTAATGACGCTATACCGGCTTATGCGTTGTCGAAGACCACCGAGCGAAAACCTTCGGTGAACAGTGCCCCGTACTCCATCGCGGTGGGCACGTCGACGGTGGCGTCGACTGGGTAGATCAGTCGAACGAAGGCGTAGGTTCCAGGGTGTTTGGTCAGATGGGTCTCAATGTCGCGCCAGAGCTTGCCTGCTGGTGAGATGCGCCGGTTGGTGCCGGGTGACTGTAGGAAGTAGTTCGGTCCCCCCTCCAGGCCCCCTTGAGCATGTGACATCGCGTGTCCCTTGTCGAACCCCGATCGGCCAGGGTAGCCGCGGTGGTAGGAGTTGTCGCGCGTGTTCGGGGCTGTGTGCTTTGACCTCCCGTGCATCAATACGGTGCGTTTTGCTGCAAGGTCGAAGAGCACGTCGAACGCTCCATCGGTGAAGGTGTAGAGCTGGCTCTCACCGGCCGTATGGCGGTAGCAATCAGCCGCGATGTCGACAACGTCTTCAGCGAACCGGGCCACAGCCTGTGCGTTGGCCTCAACTGGCACGTACGGCAGGTACGTTGTGGTATTGGCGCGTATCCCGGGCAGGCCGGCGGCAATCGCCTCGTCGACGCGCTGCGTGATCGGCATCGAAGGGCGACGTTTGCGCTTGCTGGCCGGCACTGGGTTCCTCCTGCCGAGTCGTAATGGTGTGGGGTGAACAGTCAGGGCCGGCTCGGTGGCACGAACGGGTTCTCTGCGCAGCTGCGGCTTTCCTCGCCGGGTTCGCACACTTCGATGCGCGGTGAGCTGACAGTCACGCCAGCCGGCTCGCAGGCGTCCTTTCCGGCGAGTGTGATGGTGACGGACACGGGCGTCCGGCCCGGCATCGGCATGTCCACGTGCTGTCTGGTATGTCGCGGCGTTAGCTTTCCCGACCGCGTCAGATCCTCACGCGTGGTGACCGTCCAGGCCACAGCGCCGCACGGCCGGTCCAGGCGGAAGTCGACGAGCAGTCTCGCCCGGTCGTACTGCACGGTGTCCGGCACGAGAACGAGCTTTGCGTCGGCGGGCTGCATCGAACCAGGAGGGGTCATGGACGTCCAACCGAGATCCGTCAGGAACGGACCGTACGAACCTTGCGCATTGGGCGGGTTGACCGTTCGGTCGTTGTCGATCTGCAGGGGCACTGTCATCGCGGGCTGCGGAGTGTGCTGGGGGGAACTGCCGGCAACCACGACTACGCTAAATACGGCGGCCAGGCTGCTGGGAGTGATGAAGCCGAGGCGGTCCTTGACAACAGAGGACCAGATCGTTCTCCGGGAGACGTGAAGATAGCGTCTTGCTGCGTACCACAGGTCTCTGTCGGCCAGATTGGCGGCCAGGGCCTGGGCATCCCATATCTCGAGCTGTATCCCGTGCCTTTTCCGGGCTTCGGCGACGAGAGCCGCACGCTGCCCTTTCGGCAGGGGCTCGATCGCGAAGTAGAAAACCCTCGTGACGGGCTCCCCTTGGGAGCAGATGGAAGCGAGATCTTTCCTGATCTTCGCGGGAAGCCCCCTCCGCTGGAGAGTGCACGCCATCGCCGCAGGCTCTTCCTTCACCAACGCGTTGAACACCGAGGTGCGCGACTGGCCCGGTGGGACGGGACTGATATTGCTCCAGTGGGTTTCCGCGTCTCTGCCCTGATCGCCACCGCTGCTCACCGGGCCGGTAGACGGCATCAGGTTGCTCGCCAGCCGCTTCCGGGCCACTTCCAGGCACAAGTCCTCGAACGGATGGTGTGCGTTGTGAGATCCGAGCCGGACCAGCTGGAACTCGATGTAGCGCTGCAGTTGGACACGATCCGTGAACACGAGGTCTCCGCCGGAACCGGGCACGCGACAGGGAATGACACGCCTCGGCCTACTGCGGAGCGCGTACCAGCCGAGAGACTATCTGCAAGTTCGTCCGGCGCGACCTCATTCCGGCTGCTGAAATCCAGCCAGAATCCAACTGGCGTTACCGCGGGTGACCCTGTGTTCGTTGAATGCCTAGGCCAAAGGCGGCAGTGCCGGGACCTCGAAATGTCGAACATGTTCGCGAATCCGGGTGGTGTCTGAATCTCGTCTGCCCCGCGCCGGAACCTGCATCACTGGATGCCCTCCTGTCTCCCGCTTCGCGAGGACTGTGCTCCACTACGATGAACATGGGGGCATTGCAAGGTGTACTGAAAGTGAGTCGCATGGCGGCCGCTCGCGCCTGTCTCACTTGCGGCCCCTTGGGGTGGGGCTTCGAAGTAGGGGCAAGGCCTTCGCGTCGGCGGAGGGTCAAAGATTTTCACGTGGGGTGGGAATGACAATCGATTTCGGGGATTTGATCGTCGACGAGGCGATCGTGCACTCGATTCCGCGGAAGTTGAAGGCCGACCTCACTCCCGTGAAGGTCAAGTTCAGTGAGGCCATCTGCAGCCTCGACGGAACGGTCCGCGGCGAGCTCGAGTTGAAGTTCAAGGACGTACTGGTCAAGCTGGGACGCGAAGTCGTCGTGGACGCGGAGTTCAAGTCGCGGCTGCCGGACCAGGTCAGAGCGTTCCTGGGGGGCGAACGGGGCCTGGTGGAGGCCTCGAAGGAGATCGCCGAACTGCTGCTGGCCAGTCAGCCCACCAACAGCTCCGAGGGGCTGCTCCTGGTCTCCTCGGTGAGGCTGGACGGACACCGGGGCCTGCTCATGGTGAAGCTGGAACCCGAGTCCGGGATGCAGGCCACGGCGATCACCACGGACGGTGGTCTTCCCACCTTCAGCGTTGCGTACTTCGCGAACCTGCTCTTCACGGAGGCATCCAGGGTCTACAAGCTCGCCCTGTTCACGGCCGACGGGCTGAGCGAAGAAAGCCTCGAGGGCTGGGCCGCCGACATGCAGATGGCCGGCAAGAAGCTGGCCAAGTTCTTCCGCGAGGCGTTCCTGGGGTGCCAGCTGAAGAACGAACCGCGCCAGCTCACGCTCCGCTTCCACGACGCCGTCGCTGACTGGATCAACTCCCAGATTCCAGACGCCGACACACGGATCGCCTACCTCATGGCCCTCCTGGTCGAACTGCAAAGCCCCACCCCTGTGATCGACCCCTACGCCTTCACCAGGTCACGGCTGCAGCCCGGGCACAGGACCAGCCTCGAGAACTATCTCCGCGACAGCGAGGTCCCCGAGCAGGTCTTCGACAAGGACACAGAGCTGGTCGAGACCAAACTCCGCAAGATGCGCGTGGCCTTCGACAATGGCGCCTTCCTGGTCGCCCCGATAGAGGCGGTGGACCACGGCTCCATCACCGTGGAAGACCTGGAGGACGGCACGACACGACTGACCGTGACCGGCGTCATGACCGAGACACGCAGCTACGGCCAGGGCAGGCCCAAGCAGCGCACCGCCCAGCACAGCGACACCGTTCCAGCCGCCCCCAACCCCCCATTCCTTAACCGTGACGCTGACCGCTCATGACGCCTACCGCCGCTACCGCCTGGAGCGGCCCAGGATCGAAGAGGCAGTGGAGCTCACGGCTGCCTTCATACGTCGCCGCGCGGCCCGTCGGCACCTGAGCTGCCAGGTGACCTGCCGGGCCAAAGAGGTCAGCAGCTTCATCAAGAAGGCCTACCGCAAGACCGAATACACCGACCCCTGGACGCAGATCACCGACAAGGCCGGCATCCGCCTCGTCGTGCCCTACTCCAGCCTCCTCGACGAGGCCCTCGACCTCGTCACCGGCGACGGCTTCACCTGCATCCGGATCGAGGACGACCGCGAGAAGCCCGGCTTCGAAGACCGTCTTGAATATCCGCGCCTGCACGTTCAAATCCGTGCCCACGGGGAATGGTTGGACCCAGACGGGGCGCCGTATGAATGCGAGGGTGCAGATCCGCACCGAGGCAGCAGACGTGTGGGCGCGCATGTCGCACTCGCTGATGTACAAGCCGGGGGCCACCACTGACATCCCGTCCGATGTCAGACGCTCGCTGTACCGTTTGATCGCCCTGGTCGAGTTGTACGACTCGGAGGTCGAACGGGGGGTGACAGCGTTGGCCGAACACCCTGACTTCAGCCGCAGCAACCGCCTCCTGGCCGAGGCCGAACGCATCTACCAGACCTTCAGCCAACACCCCTACGACCGGGCGCTGTCCGAGGACGTCGTCGACGTCCTGGTCGACACGATCGGGGACGAGCCCGGCTACGCAGATCAGCTGGTGGAGTTCGCCGAGCAGAACCGCGGCCGCATCGAGCGTGCCTACGAGCAGTTCGGACCGACCAGCGAACAATTCCTCGAACACGGCCGTTACCTTCTGGTCAGCCAGCCCGAGAGCCTGATCATTTTTGAGAGACTGGCCAACGCCCTGTACGACCTGCAGGAGACTTGGGAGGGAAACTTGGAGAGCCGACTGCTGACGGACCTGGCCAGAATCTGGGGAGTGCGCTGGTGAGTTCAGCCCAGCCGGAAACGCCCGCCCTCGCGGCCGCCACCGCCATGTTCGTGGAAGTACTGGTCGTGGGCATCGGATTCGTCACCGGGCTCGCCCTGTTGGCCGCTGCGGCTGCCGGGCCGGAAACGACCGCCCGAGCGGCACCCGTAGCAGGGTCAACACCCGCCGCGGGGGCGGGCCTTGCTGCTGCCTACGCTCTGGGCATCCTCATCGACCGGGCTGCCGACAAGGCCCTCGCGCCCGTCCGCCGGCGCCTGCGCCAGGCATCGTTTCCCACGGACGGCGGATACGCCCATGCCCGCCTGACGCTGGCAGCACAGCCTGCGCTGGTCGCTCTAGCCGACTACGCCCGCTCACGGATGAGGATATGCCGCGGCTGGATCCTCAACACCGCCCTGCTCACCGTCGCCGGCGACCTTGCCCTCCTGCGCTACGACGTAGAGCACAAGACCCTGCTGCTGGCATCAACCACGGCCCTCGGCCTGGCCCTGACCGCGGGTTTCTACTTGTCCTGGCACACCATCACGGCCACCGGCTACCGAAAACTCGCACAGCAGACCGCCAGCTCCACCGTCGCGACGCTTCCAGCACAGAACAACACCACACCGACCACACCCGCACCGCCCGGCTGACCTGCTTTACTCACAGCGACCCCAGAAGCCGGCGACGGACGACCAGCCCATGACCACCAGTCCCACCCCACGCAGCGCGCAGCCCACGCTCTTCCCACATCAGGAAGAAGGCCTGCGCCGCACCGTCAGGCATCTGCGCCGGCCCGGCAGCCGTGCTCTGTACGTCTCGGCAACCGGCACCGGCAAGACCGTGACCGCCTCCCGCATCGCAGACGCTCTGGCCGCCCGCCTGGTGCTGTTCGTCGTGCCCACCCTGGACCTGGCGGCCCAGACCGCCCTGGCCTGGAGAGCCGACGGCCGCAGCGAACCCATGGTGATCGTCTCCTCCATGGACGCCTCCGGCCACGACTCCCTGGTCGCCGCCCACGTCACCTCGACCTCCCAGACCCGCACCCTGGCCCTGTTGATGTCGTCGGTCGGCCCGGGCAAGGACGGAATCCCGGCGCTCACCGTGATCTGCACCTACGACTCCCTCGACAAGATCGAAAACACGCTGCACAGCGCATTCACGGTGCCCGCCTTCGACCTGGCGGTCATGGACGAGGCCCACCGCATTGCCGGACGCACCGACAAGAAGTGGGCCGCCGTCAACGACGCGCACCGCATCCGCGCCGACCGCCGCCTCTACATGACCGCCACACCACGGATCTTCGCCGCCCCCGTCCTCGCCGAATCGGCCGCCCCCGCCCGTGCCGGCCGCCGCACCAGCACCGAACAGCCCGGCCTCGAGGCGCTGGCCAACAGCATGGACAACGAAGCCACCTACGGGAAAAAGGTCTTCGAATACCCCCTCGCACAGGCCATCGCGGACGGCATGGCCGCGGACTACCGCATCGTGGTGCCCACCATCACCGACACCCAGCTACGCGAGCGCCTCAACCGTCCCGCCTCCAGCGGACAGTGCGACAGCGCGCCCGGCACCGAGGACGCACTGCGCACCACCGCCCTGCACCTGGCCGTCCTGCGCGCCATGCGCCAACACCAACTGCGCCGGATCCTGGTCTACTTCAACCTCGTCAGCGACGCCCAGCGCTTCACCCGCGAACTCGACCACACCCTGCGCCTGCTGCGCAGGAACGCTCCCGACCTGTGCCCCGACACCCGCCCCGAGCTCTTCTTCGTACACGGCGAGCACACCCCCGAACAACGCACCGGCATCTTTGCCCGCTTCGCCGCGGCCGACAGCGCGATCCTGGCCAACGCCCGCCTCATCGCCGAAGGTATCGACATCCCCAGCGTCGACGCGATCGTCTTCGCCGACCCCACCCGCAGCGTCGTCCGCTGCGTCCAGGCCCTGGGCCGCGCGCTGCGCCGCGACGTCTCCGGCAAGATCGCCAGCCTCATCGTGCCCGTCTACATCCCGCCCCAGGCCGACCCGGAAGACATCCTCGGCACCCCGTACGAGCCGGTATGGGCCATCACTACCGCGCTGGCCAGCCACGACCACCGCATCCTCGAGCGTCTGCCCGACAAGACCCACCGCCTGTCCACCGAGACCAGCCAGCTCATCGAGCACCGCTGGCACTTCGACTTCACCGTCCGCCCCGAACGCATCGCCCGTGCCCTCGACCTGACCTCCTTCGACCCCCGCGACAGTAGCTCTCGCTCCCGCCGTCAGGGCTTGGCCGCCGCCCAGGCCTTCCACGACACCCACGGCCACCTTGACGTCCCCTCCGACTACACCGACTCCTACGGCTACACCCTGGGTGCCTTCATCACCACCATGCGCGACGCCCGTACCGCTAACCGCCTGGATACGGAATGGATCGCCGAACTCGACACCCTGGACATGATCTGGGACAAGCACGATGCGGCCTGGCGTGCCCGGCTCACTGCCGCAGCCGACTACCACCGCGCGCATGGCCACCTCGCCGCACCAGCCACCACACCTACCGGAGCTTGGCTCGCCGAACAGCGCTCGTTGGCCACGCACGGCCAACTCGACCCCGCACGAGCCGCTGACCTCGCGGCTATCGACCCGGACTGGCTCCTGCCCCACGGCCCGGACTGGCACCGTAAATACCACCTGCTGCGCGCCCACTTGGCTGCGGGAAACGACCCGCATGTACTCGACCGCACCACAGTGCTGGGGAGCGTGAAGATCGGCAGCTGGCTGCATCGCCAACTCAGCGGCTGGCACACCCTCGCCGGCCATCAACAGCGCCTACTGACCGACATCGGGGTGGACGCACAGACCCATCCGCTGACCGCAGTCCGTCGCCCCCGTCGCACCTTCGCCGAAAACGTGCAGATCCTCGAGTTCTTCCTGCACCGCGAGCGCCGAGCCCCTGCCGCTCGCGAGGAGATCACTGTCGACGGCGACCGGGTCAGAATCGGCTCCTGGCTGGCCAAAGCTCGTTCGGCACACCGCAGTGGTCAACTCTCCTCCGAGCGCGTCGCTTTGGTCGCGCCGCTGTTCCACGGTGACTGGACTGACGAGAGCGCGCCTCCTGCCGTGCAGTCCTAGCCTTGCCGCCCACCGCGGCTGCGCAGGTCACTCACCGCGGCGGTCCGTCAGTGCCCCGGTCCGGCGCGAGCTGGCCAGCTGCGGCCATCACCAGGCGGGAGAGCAGGTTTCCGGAGAAGCCGAGCACCAAGGCGGAGGCCAGGGCAATGGGGCGTTCGGGGTCGTCCCAAGAGTTGCTGAGGAATACCTGGCCCAGCAGGTTGAGTTGTGGATCGGCGAGCATGCGGATGAGGAGCAGCCCAGCAAATGCGGCCAGAGAGCCTCCGACGGGGCTCAGCAGCAGCACTCCCCAGGACGACGACGGCCGGGGATGCGAGCGCAGTACCCCCAACACCGGTGAGAGGAAACCGCCGAGAGCACCGAAGAGCATGGTCGTCTGATGGTTCTGTGTGAGTCCGAGACCGAGTACGACGAGGAGGCCGACGGTGGTCAGCCAGAGAGCGACGCGCTGTTCCTCGTAGTCCCGCTCGCTGGCGCGGTCTTCCTCCTCGTGCACCTCTTCCTGTACTGCGGCGAGCACGCGAGGCAGGTCCTCCGCCCGTGTGTCGGCGAGCAGTTGTGCCAGAGCGGTGTGCTCGGGCGATGAGGACCGCGCAAGACGCAGCTGTAGGGTCCGGGCTTGCGCGGAGATCTCGTCGAAAGGCTGAAGGCCCGTCAGGTCCCGTTCCACCGAGTGCAGCGCGCGCCACGCCGAGGCCAGCTTCGACAGGGGGATGGACACCACCCCGGCCGGCCCTTTCCCCAGGCGCCAGACGACGGTGCCGAATCGGTCCAGATCGTTCAGCCGCACGTGTACCCCGTCGATCGCGCGCCGCCGCGTCTCGTCGGCGGCCAGATCACGCGCAGCTGTTGGACCGGCCGGTTCCGAGGAGTCTGCAGCCTGCGTTTGACTCTCCAGGACCGTGGCCCTCACGCGCAGTTCCTTGATCCGGACCTGAAGAAGCCGGTAGCGGGGAGCCGCTATCAGCCCCCGATTGGTGACGAAGACGACCCCCAGGTAGGCCGCGCAGGCCAATACGAGGTGCCATGCGTCGTTTCGCAACGCCTCTCCCTTCCTAGCCATCCGTCCCAGGGATCCGTCAACAGGCCATCCTGGCACGGCAATTCAGCGAGAATCGTGGTTAGTCGGCGTATCTGGTGGCATGCTCGGTCTAGTCGTGATTCATCCATGGGGGGCGAGACATGGCGGAGCGTCTGCGTCTCATAGTGCTGGTCATTCCCGGGCTCGGGGGGAGTGTGTTGGCTTCTCCGGACGGAAGTTGGCGGGTGGGGCCCCGGCTGGGGGATGTGGCGGCATGCCTGAGGGATCCGGAGCGGCTGAGCTGTGGGGCGAACCCGCGTCTTGCGCCAGTCGACCTGGTGCGGTCCGCGTACGTCGGGCCCTGGCGTCTCGCGGGCGGTTACGGCGAGTTGCTGGCGGCTCTGGACCGGCGCTTCGGCAGGCCGCGAGTGGAGGTCATGAAGAGTGCCGACCGGCTTCCGGGGGCAGGGCCCGCGGACGTCCTGCTATTTCCGTACGACTACAGGCTCGGCATCCGTGACGCTGCCGAGCGGCTGGGGGAGTGCCTCGACGCGCGGCTGGGTGGGACGGGCCGCGAGCAACGACAGGCGCGGTGGCGGGTCGTCGTGGTGGCGCACTCGATGGGGGGGCTGGTGGCACGCCATTGGATTGCTCGCGGGAACGGCGCCCGGTACTGCACGACGCTGATCACGCTCGGTACGCCGCATCGAGGTACGCCGCAGATGCTTGACCAACTCATCAACGGCGTGGGCATGGGACCAGTGCGCTTCGATGCGGCCACTGCCGTGCTGCGTGACTGGCCGTCGGCCTATGAGCTGTTGCCGCAGTACCCCGTCGTTCTCCCGGCTGCACAGCGCAGGAACCCGAACCCAGTCCTTGCCGACCTGCTTCGGCCGGGGGAGCTGAACCAGAACCTCGTAGGGGCCCGCTTTCTCGGCGGCGTCAAGGCGGGCAGGGCAGAACACGAGGCGATCAAGGTCGGTTGGGAGTCCCTGTTAAGGGCGGGCCTGGCCCCCGATGTCATTCCGGTGTGCGGTAGGGGGCACCCCACGCTCACTCATTTCGAAGAGAGGGAGGGGAGCCTTCGCGCGGTGGCGGACCGTGCCCCTTCCTGGCTGTCTTTCGGGCGGTGGCGGGGCGACGGGACCGTTCCCGCTGTCTCGACGCTCCCTCTCGAACTCGACGAACACCGCGGGGCGTGGCGCATTTGGGCCAACCGCCACCGCATGTTGCCCAGTGCTGAGGACGTCATCGAACTTCTGAGCACACTCAACGAGGACACAGCCCGGGACATTCAGCGGGGCCGCGTCACGCGCGTCCGTCTCAGCCTCGGCCTGAGCCTGCCCGACCTTGCGGTCGAGTGCGAGCCCATCGGCGTCAAGGTGGAACTCATCGGTGACCACCCTCAGGATGCTGCCGGCGGCCGGGTCATGGTCCGGGACACGGCAAGCGGGCGACGGTGTTACGAGGGACCGCTTGCCCGCCTCGGCGAAGAGCCGGCGAGTGCCGACGGGAGCCCAGGCGGCCAGCGCGCCCGGTACTGGGTGCACCGGATCCCGGGACTGAAGGCCGGGCTGTACTCGGTGAAGACGGGGCTCTCCGCGATCCCCGGTCATCGCGATGTCGTTACCGAAGACTTGCTGGCGGTGGTGGCTGCATGAGCGACTGGCCGAAGTGGGACTACCGGGTCAGCCCTGGAGGGCTGGCGGACTATGTTCAGCCTCGTTTGGTCCGTAAGGCCCTGGGGCGGGCTGCGGGGGCTCTGCCCGGCCCTGACTCCGAGGCTGATCGGCTGGGGCAAGTGAAGGACATCTATGCGGTGTTCCAGCGCCGTCGCATCCGCTATGTGGAGGCGCCGTTCGCGTCCGGGGACGGCGGCCAGGACATCCGGACCCCGGGCGAGGTTCTTGGCCGCGGAGGCAGCGGCACCTGTCTGGACCTGGCGGTGGTTTTCGCCGCTGCCTGCATGCACGCCGGACTGAAGCCGGTCGTGGTCGTCCTGGCGGCAGTGGAGGACAATCAAGCCGACCATGCGGTGGTGCTGGTCTGGCTGGACCCCGCGGGGGAGCGCTACCCCCTCGATGCTCCCTACTACGCGAACTATCACCACCCGGGTCGTCTTAGACGTCATCTCATTTGGCGAGTCTGCGGTAGCAGATGAGGGTGCAGGCGATGCTGGTGAAGCCTAGGAAGTGCTCGGCTTTGCGCTCGTAGCGTCGGTGCAGTCTGCGGCATCCGGCGAGCCAGGACATGGTGCGTTCTATGGTCCAGCGGTGGCGGCCCAGCCGGGTCGAGGACTCGATGCCTTTGCGGGCGATGCGGTGCTTGATGCCGCGTCCGCGTAACCATCGCCGCAGGTGGTCGTAGTCGTATCCCTTGTCGGCGTGGAGCTTGGCCGGCCTGCGCCGTCGGCGTCCGCGCCGTGAGCGGATCGGCGGTATCCCCTGCACCAGCGGGATCAGCGCCTGGCTGTCGTGCAGGTTCGCCCCCGAGATTCCGACGGACAGGGGCAGACCGGTCCGCTCGGTGATCAAGTGTATCTTCGAGCCGTACTTGCCCCGATCGACAGGATTCGGGCCTGTCAGGTCCCCCTTTTCAGCGCCCGCATGTTCACCGAGTCGATCGCGCACCGGGACCAGTCCAACTCGCCGCGGGAGCCCAGCTCGTCGAGGACCAGGCGGTGGAGCTTGGCCCACACGCGGGCCTTCGTCCACTCGGCAAAGCGCCGGTGAGCCGTCGCTCCTGACGGACCGAACGAGGCGGACGGCAACTGCTGCCACGTGCAACCCGACGTGGCCACGAACACGATCGCGGCTAGCACTTCGCGGTCGCCGTGCCGACGCCGGCCACCTCCTTGGGGCCGCGACGGCGCCTCCGGCACCACCCTCTGAAACAACTCCCACAACTCATCCGGCACCAGCCGCTCAACGATCCCCACCACGATCGGCAGCTTACCCATCCAAATGAGATGACGTCTTAGCCGGTCTGCCGCCCCGGACCGCCATCCGCCGGAACTCGAGGGTGCCATCAGGAGCACCGCCGACGGTATGCAGGGCAGCTTCCTCGCCGTGGACGTCGCTCTCGCCGCACGCCAGGACGTAGCGGCCCCCGACGTTCCCTTCGAGGAAGCAGTCACTGAAGGAGGCCGCGCTGTCGATGACGCTCTGGGTGAGCAGCACCACTGGCGGTGGCTGCTGGGCGTCAATCTCGACCGAGCCTGGCACAAGGACCGCTTGCACACACCGCCCGTGGTCCTGACCAACAACATCCCGGCGCTCGTCGCGCTGGTGGTCCTCATTCTCGCCCTCATCGGGGTCCTGTTGCTGCGCGTCGTCTCGGCCGGCAGCACAGCAACCCAGGCGACATCGGGCACAGGCACCCCATCCTCGGTGCCGACGAGCGCGCTGGACTCATGCGGCAGCACAGGGCTGGCAGGCTGGCGGCTGCGTACGAGCATCCCGTCAGCCCTGGCCCGGGACGGCGCCCTGATCTACCACGTCGGCTCGGAGGACACCCCGTCCAAGGGCGGTCCCGTCCAGGCCCACCATGGAGCCTGGATCCAGCAGGCAGTACTCGCGACGCAGCCCTACATCCGGGACGTATCGGCGATCATCGGCGTGGCCAAGACCACGTTCCCACCGATTCCTATCACCTTCGAACTGCGCAGCGCCGACGGACGCAAAGTGTTGCGCAAGGCCACCGTGCCCCTGACAGAGAAGGAGAACAACCGCGAGCTCTTCGCCCACTTCTCGCCCGCGGTCGCCGTGCCAGTGGGCAGGTATGTCCTGCTGAGGGTGACCGATGAAGCACCTGCCGGCCCGTCTGCAGACGCCGACCAGGTGGGCATCTACGTGCATGACAGGGGAGGCGATCAGGTAGTTGTGGCCCCCGTCACAGGATGCGCGGGAGACGTCAATCCGGTCGATCCCGTGCCCAGCCCGCTCTATGGCGATCGGCTGCTGTCCGGAAGCGTCGTGGGAGGCACCTCCCCATGAAGGAGTCCGGACGGTATGAGGCGCGCGGCGGCCCCCCGGTACCGCGCAGCGAACAACGGCACAAGATCAGGCGCCGTGACGTTCTGATCGCCGGTGGTTTCGTCTGCGTGGGCGTCACGGCCCTGACCGCGCTGCTGGTCTGGCATCAGGACCCGTCACGTCCCGAGCTGAAGTGGGGTTCCGAAGACCGGCCGGGGGAGCACTACGTCAAAGACGTACAACTCAAGGTGGCCGGTTGGGTGGGCGCCTACGAGGGCAAGCCGTATGCAATCGACGGGCAGTTCGAGGTGCTGACGCACGCGGCCGTCAAGGGCTTCCAGCGGGCGGCCGGCCTGTCCGACGACGGGGTCGTGGGCCCCGATACATGGCGGGCGCTCGACGCACTGGAGGGCGCCGACGCAGGAAGCCGCCACTTCCCGCTCTCCGCCCTTGCCCCTTCCGAAGACCTGAAGGCGGGCGCGGTCCGCGAACACGTCCTGCAGTCCCATCTGTTACGGCTCGCCTATCGCTTGGAAGCTGTCCGAAGCAAGGTGAGCCAGACGTCACCCATCGTCGGGAAGACTCCGGCGCCGGTGAGGACCCACGTCGCCTACCGGCCGCGCGGGGTGGCCATCGCCGGGGAAAGGGGAATCCAGGCCGCTACGCATGCTTACGGCACCGCGGCGCACCTCTCAGTTCCCGGCATGCCGGCAGGCGAACTCGCTTCGCTTCTCCTGGCCAGCGACTTCTCGACCGCGGTCCCGCTGGGAAACGGCATCGTGCACGGAGACCGCGCACGATGATCGTATGGCCGCAAGCCACGGGTCGAACACGAAAGGTCCCTGATCGAGCTTCACCGGCCGGCCCCCGGCGGGGGTCAGGACTCTGCATTCGGGGAGCCTTGACGTGGCCGATGACGGCCCGGCTGTAACCCAACGACTGCGTCGCCTGGTCGACGAGCCCACCGTCCACTCGGACGATCTGCCCACCCCGCAGCGTGACTATGCCCGTGACCGCGCCGACGAGGTGATCACCGCCGCGCGCCTGGGCCTGGACCTTCGCGTTGGGGTGCGCGCCGAAGGCGCTGCCGTGATCGACGAAGGACAGGGCGGCGCGACACGGCACCGAAGTCTGCAGCTGTCGAAGTGCTCGTCGTGCAGTGTCGCGCTGCTCCGCGGAGCAGTAGTCAGCCGGTGGGAGCGCTCGGTAAAGGTGCGGGGGCCGGTGGACGGTGGTGGCTGCTGGCCGGGAGCAGATGGGGAAGTGGGGTGACGAAGGGATTGAGGCCGGTGGCGAGGTGCTCGGGAAGGACTTTCCGTTGAGGGTGCTTCGCGGCCGAGTGTTCGGGACAGGGCGGTGAGGGCGGTCTCGATGCCGGGGGTGAGCTTGTCGGGGCGGACGCTCATCTGGTCGACGGCGAGGGCGAAGACCTTGAGGCCGGCGGCGAGTCCGGCGTCGTCCTGAGGATCAGGGCGCGCCTACCGCGACCGCTTCACACGCGCCCAGTACGCCCAGGCCGACCTCGAACAGCTCCTCGACCACACTCAGGAGACCGTCCTTGCCGAACAGGCCGAGCCGTCGGCCTGGTTCATCGCCGTGCCCGCCCCGAGCGTCCGCTGCCGCGCACCGCCCCGCCGCTGACACCGGTCGTCACCGAATACGGCGGCTTCCGCAGCATCCCCGATCACGCCCGCCGGCCTCGCCGCATCCAGCCGGTGACCGCCCTGATCCACCCGGCCGACGACAACGACGCGCTCGGCATCAGCGCTCAGGACATCCTGACCGACCTGGTCTCCCAGTTCGGCATCACCGCCCATCTGTAACCGGCCGCCGGCGAGCCACCGCACCCGGCCGCCTCCGCCAGAGAGCAGCCCGCCCGCCATGTTCCCCGAGACCCCCGTCTGCGACCGCCTCGTCGCCGAGCGCGGCGGCATCCCCGCACTGGTCCGCGGTGAGGCCGACCGCCTCCACCGTCATCTGGCCCAGGTGCTGCCCCCGCGGCCGACGGTCGCCCGGGACCGATACAGACGGACGCCCATCGCTAGCCAGGGCCGTCACGCGACGCCGCGTGTATGCCGGCCGGCTGCGGACGGCACCGGAGCGGGAGTCGACGCCGGGGCGGCCGTATCTCCAGGGAGCGCGATCAGAAGCGGAACGGCCACCTACGCCTGCGAGGTTCTCTGAAGCCGGCGTACAGCTCGCGTACGCGCTCGGAGATGGCTTCGTAGGCGGCTTCCACTGCCTCGCTCGTCTCTGTGAGCGCTGTGTAGATGCCGATGCCGAGCGTGCCCCTCTGCATGCCTTCCTCGAACGTCGCAGGCGCGTTCCGGTACACGGTCCAGGCCCGGTTGGTGATGCGTTCGGCAGCCACCTTGACCAGCTCCCGTACCTTGTCGTCGAGGATAAATCCGACCTGTGCGTCGAGGGCGGCGTCAGCCTCCCTGATGGCGGTCCGGCATTGCTCGGCGTGGTCGTCGGGTGGTTTCGAATAGCGGGGGTCGGGTTTCTTGGCGGAGATGAGCTCGTCTCCGTGATGGCGCAGGTTCCGCAGGAGCTGGTTGACCTCTACGAGGTGCTCCAGCTCGAACGCTTCACGCCGTTCGAGCTTGGTCCGGAGGAAGTCTTCCCGCCGCTCTCCGCGCTGGCGCTGGTGGTCGACCCAGTTGGACACCTGGGTCAGCAGGCTTCCGAGGACGAGACCCGCGAGTCCCCACCAGTACGTTGCCTGTTCCATGGCCGGAGTCTAGGCAGGGGTGGCCCGCCCCAGGCCCGAGGACTCACCGGGTCGGAGAGTCAGGGTTCTCGGGGTGCCGTGGGGCTTTCACAGACCTCACGTGCGTGCCTCAAGACCCCTCAGATGCTTGTGAGGCACGTACCGATTCCGGGCCGTCCTTTACATGCCTCATGGTCTCCAAGCCGCCCTGGATAACCCAGCCCCGAGCCGCGATGCCGGGAGCCGACGGCGTCCGCACCGTCGCTCTGGTCATCGACGAGGACCAGCACCGGCCCCTGGCCGAGTACTGCCGCATCATGCTCCGCCGGGTGCAGGAGCGTTACCCGGCGGCATTGGGCAGCGGATGCGCGGCGATCTCTCCAACCACCCTCCATTGCGTGTACAGCATTTTTTTGCGATCATCGTAATCATGAATTTGATTGGTGACCTTGCAGCCATCCGCATCCCCCTGCCGCAGCCCGGCGACGTCACACCCGAGGAGCTTCACCCCGAAGCCCGCGAGGAGGCCGAGCAGGCCCGTGAGGACTACGCGTCCGCTCTCGAGGCCCAGTGCGACGACCTGAGCGAAGACCCCGTCCTGCTCGCACTCGGCAACGCCCGCGCCGCCCGGGAGGCCGCCGACCGCGAAATCCGCCTTCTCCTCGCCTACGCGCGGGAGTTCCACGGCGAACGCCCCTACAAGCTCGAACCCCTCGCCCAGGCCAGCGGCATGACGCCCTCCGGCATCCGCACCGCCTACGGCAGCAGCGAGATCGAAACCGTCGCCCGCGGCATCGGCCGCACACCCGACAGCCGCCGCGCCCGGCCCCCCGCCACGCCGGAGCCCTCATGAGCGACCACCCGGAAACCGCTGCACCGGCCTGCACCTGTCTGCCGCCCTGGCCCGCCCTGGCCACCGTCATCGAGGGCACGACCCACCCGGTCGTGCCCTCGCCGGCCCACACCCCCGCCTCCGCCCTCTACCTCGCCCACTGCACCGAATGCGGCGCCGCCTACACCGGCCCGTGGAAGCGACTGCCCTCCTCATCCCGCGCCGCCTGAGGACATCGTGCGACGCAGAAACGCACCGCGTGCCTGTGGCCATGGCCTTCTCGGAGCGGTCGGCTATCGGCGTATCGCGCGTGCGCCTGGGTTCGGCTCCGGTCTTCTCACCCCGGAGCCTGGTCACCGGGTCGGCTTCTGATGACGGGCGAGGAGTTCGGTGAAGAAGTCCGTCAGGACTCGTTCACCGCCCGGGCTGGTCAGTTCCCAGCCGCCGAAGCGGTAGATCTCGTATCCGGCGAGCCTGAGCCGGCGGTCCTCGGCGACCATCTCCGCGTACAGCTGCGGCACGGCGGTGTGAGTGACCCGCCCTTGCTCGTCGGGCGGGCTGGGCCGGCCGTAGTGCTGCACCCCGTCGACCTCGATGACGATGCGCGAGCGGTCCGGCGCCAACAGCAGGAAGTCCATCCTCTGCCGGTACAGCGCCCCGGACCGCTTGCCGCTGCGCCGTGAGTAGGGGTCGTAGTGGAGATAGACCTGCGGGATCAGCGCGGGCAGGTCGAAGCCGCCTTCCTCGGCGTAGCGAGCACAGTAGGTGATCATGAGGAGTTGTTCGGGCGGCGAGTCCAGTGACCGGTAGAGACGCCGGTAGAGGGCGTCGGCGGCACTCTTCTCGTCGGCGTCGGGCTGGTGGTTGTTCGTCCACCAGGCGACCATCTGCCGCCAGGTGAGCCCGTGCGGCGGCAGGGGATCGGTGAAGACCAGGCAGGTGTCGGCGTGGCGGACGATCTCCACGTCGTTGTTCACCGCGTCGCGCAGCACGATCTGCGGTTTCGCGCCGTCGGCGGCGAAGATCAGGTTCTTGAAGGTGCCCGACGGCCCCTTGGAGAAGCGGCGTTCGTACTCCAGCTCCTGCAGGTCCTCCAGCGCGTCGCGGGTCGGGCCGAGGATCTGCTCGATGCAGTCCCGGCGGGCCTGCCAGCTGCCCCGCATGTCGTTGTCGCGCCAGTAGGTGCCGAAGCCGCGCGGCCCATCGAACGTGCGAAACGGCCAGGCGGGCGGTTTCAGGGCGAGGCGTTCCAGGACGGAGCGGTGGGCCTTGATGACGACGGGGACGTTGTCGTCATCAAGGTGCCTGCCCTTGCCGTCGGTGCCGTGGGAGACGAAGTCGTGGTGCAGAAGTCGGGTCAGCGCGATGGCGACCTCCAGGTCGGTGCGGCCGGCTGGAGGGCCGAACCGCAGCGACTCGACCAGCCCGACATTGAGCACCCACGGCTGAGCCCAGCCGTCCCCGCGGCTGAAGAACGCCTCAACGTCCACGCCCCCACCCCCTGCGCCCGTAGAAAGCACCCCGGCCCCTGTAGCAGCCAGTTCACCAGATGCCGCTGACACGCCGTCACCCCGCCCACGGACCTTGGCGGTTGGGGCCGACGCCATCCCTGCCGCCGCAGGGGTTCACACAACCGCAGACGGCCCGCACGGCCACCTCCCGCGTTCCGCGACGTCGGCGACGGTCACGAGGTGCGCACAGGTTCGGCGTAGGTGGTGAACAACCGGTCGCCGGTGAGCTTGTGGTGCGCGAGCTGTTCGCGGACGGCCTGCTCGTCCGCCCAGCGGTCCGGGCTGCTCGCGAGCGCGGCCGCGTAGGCCGTCACGGCCTCCTTCAGCTTCTCGAACAGGGCCGGGGTGACGACGCGCATGCCCGGCACCGCGATGGCCTTGGCGTCGCTGACCTGGCTGGGATGCAGCATGACCGCCACGGCCTCCACCTCCGGATTGTGACCGTTGAGCCAGCGGATGCTGCCGCCGAGCTGGTCCATGTCCTTCTTCGCGATCGTGTCGGTGATACACCCCGTCTTCAGCTCGACGACCGCCTGCCGCGCCGCCGAGAGCGCCCACAGGTTGTCCGGGCCCGTGCCGTACAGCTTCTCCGGACGCGTGCTGGCGAACCCGAGGTGCTCGCCCAGAGCCTGCCAGGCCCGCTCGGCGTCATCGGAGCGCTCCTCCTCGCCCCACACCACGTCCTCGAACAGCGCCTGCACGCCGAGCCTGAGGCTGACGCCGTCGCGGTACTGAGCGCCCAGGAACTCGGCGGCGGCGCGCGACTGCACCGCGGCCGCCTTGAGCTGGACGGGGGCGCCGCCGTTGACGGGCCGCAGGACGAACGGGTTGTCGTCCAGCGCCCCGGCCAGGGCCCGCTCGGCGGCCGCGTGATCGGTCAGGTGCAGGTAGGCGGCCTTCTGCTCACGCAGCCAGCCCCGCAGCGCCCTGTCGCCGGCACCGAGGTCGTTCACCGCCTTCTGTACCCGCTCGGCCGCGGCCGGGGCGCGGCCGGTGGCCGCGAGGTCGAACGCCTCGCGCAGCGCGACGGCCTCGCCCCGCACCGTCCCGTGCTCGGCGTAGCGCACCTCCGCCAGCGCCCGCCGGCTGCGCTCGCGCCACTGCGGCACCCGCCCCAGGCAGGCCCGCAGCGCCTGGCGCACCGCGTCCAGTCCCTCGCCCTTGATCTGGCCGGCGATGTCCCGGCTCAGCTTCAGCTGCGCCTGCGTCGCCGGGGAGAACAGAGCCAGGTGGCGGGCGTCGTGGATCGCCGTGGCGAGCTTCGCCCCCAGCAGCAGGACGGCGCAGTAGTCCTCGCCGTCGCGCACGCCGCGGCCCATGCCCTGCTCGATCCGCTGGACCTCGCGGGCTAGACGGACTGTGCTGTCGGCCAGCGCGACAGCCTCGCGCCGCTCCACCCCGTCCAGGGGCCGCGGGATCTGGTCGAGGATCAGCAGACGGCAGGCGCCGGCCGGGAGGTTGACGCCGTCGTACTTGTTGACCAGCACCACCAGGCCTACATGGCTGGCCTGGAGTTCCTTCACGCCCGCCTCGAGGTCGCCGACCCGCCAGATGTGGTGGGCGTGGCGCGCCCAGTTCGCGGCGGCCCGGTCGCTGGGCACCAGCACGACCACGTTGACCGGCTCGGTCTCGGCGACACCGTCGCCGTCCTGGTCCCCGTCGGCGAACTGGCGGGCCAGCACGCGGACGGCCTCGTCGTCCAGGTCCGGGTTGAGCGCCACCGGGGCCAGGATCATCCGCTCACCGAGGTCGGCGGCGCTGCCCGGCGTGACGGGCTTTGCGACGAGTGCCGGGTCGGCACCGAAGTCGGTGACCAGGGCGCTGTCGTCGGCGAGCGTCGCGGTCAGGTAGACCCTGCGGCGGGCGCGCACAAACGACGGGATGCGGTCGATCGGCGGGCACGAGGGCCTGATCTCGATCGCCGACGACGTCGCCGTCGCGGCGCACAGGTGCAGCACCTCCGCCAGCAGCGGCCACACGAACTCGAAGACCCGCTCCGTGCGGTGCGGGCGCAGGATCTTCAGCACCTCCTCGCGCTTGTCGGCCCACGCCCAGAACGGGATCGGCGCCAAAGCGGTGGGGTCCTTGTCCTCCAGCCCCGACCAGGCGTTCGCCGACTGGTGCCGCAGGTCCTGCGCGAACAGCTCCAGCAGCCTGTCGTACGCCTCGTGCCCGGCGGGCACCCGCAGCCGGAACTGGTCCTCGGTCCGCGCCAGCGCGGCGTGCGCGTCATCGACGACGACGATGCCCAGATCGAGCGGCTCCTTGCCGTCCCCGACGACACCGAAGGCCGACCTGCCGTTGAGCAGCTTCTGGTAGTTCGTCACCAGCACGGCCTGGGCCGTGAGGAACGCCGGGTCGTACGGATCGTCCGTGGTGGCGATGTTGAGCTTGGCGGCCTCCTCGCGGACCTGCTTGACGAGGTAGTTGTCCGGGGTCAGGTAGACGGCCTTGCCGATGCCCTCGTTCAGGGTGCTCTGCGCGATCAGCAGGCCGACGGCCGTCTTGCCCCCGCCGGTGTTCTGCTTGATCACCACATCGCGGTCACCGCGCCGCTCGAACCACTTGTCCAGCACCTCGCCCTGCTCGTGCCGCAGGTAGGGCCACGGCCGGCTGGCTAGCCCCGCGTAGATGTCCCGGGGCCGCAGCAACGCCTCGCTGCCCCCCGTACCGATCCGATCCCAATCCAGCGCCACGCGCCGTCCTCCCTCGTCTGACCCGGCGGCGTCACGCCGCCTGCACTTTTTCGTTCTTCAGGGCCGCCGCACACCCGGCGACGGCCTCGCGCCGCACCGATGTCCCCAGGCCTCGGTGCGGCCCTGCCACGGTCTGACTCCCGCCCCCACCGGCGGGGCGGCTTCCCTGCCCGCCGGGAAGCGGCGGGCAGGGAAACCACCCGTTCACGGACCACGCATGGACCGTCAAGCCGGTACCGCAGGACAGCGGCTGTCTCCTACGGCACCTAGGCGGGCAAGGAGACCAGCGTCGCGAGCGTCTGCGTGAGATCCACCCGTGGGTGGGCCGAGCCGTCCGCAGGGCTCAGCAGCCGGGCCGTCCACCCCTCGGCGACGCGGACCGCCTCCAGGGGGGTCCCCTCCGACAGCGGGAGCACGGTCAGCAGGCACCAGGACGTCCGCCGGGACACCCCGGCCGTGCGGTGGGCGTAGTGCTCGGCCAGCCGGCCGCCGACCGCGCCCGGGCCCTGGCGGCACACACTGCCCACGTACCGGCACCCGCGGCGGTTGTCCCACGCGACATACACCGCGCAGCTCCCGGCCACCCGGCGGCGCACCACGTCCGGGCTGGCCCGGCACACCACCACCGGCGAGCCCTCGCTGCCCTCTGCGGTCGCGGGGAGGTCGAGCACCGGGCCCATCAGCCGCAGGACCGGCCGCAGCGCCTGGCCAATCGCCGCCGGCACAGTCAGAGCCGTGCTCACTCGGTGTCCTCCTCGTCCCCGTCGACGTCCTCATCGACCACGAAGATCGAGGGATCGGCCGGCCCGAACTTCGCGAGGATCCCTTCGAGCTGGCCCAGCTGCACACGCAGCGCCTCGACGGCCTCGAAGGCACCGAAGACCTGGTTGCCGCGCTTCTGGCTCATACGGGCCAGGGCCCGTCCGGCCTTGGCCGCGCTAGTGATGCCCTGCTCCAGCAACCGGCGCTGCCGCGCGTCCTCGGCCTCCGGTTCCGCCGACGTGCCGTTCATCTTGGCCTTGGCTGCCGCGCGGTTCTTGGCGATGGTGGCCAGGGCCTGGGCCGGGTCGGCGGCGTGGACGAGGTCCCACTCGTAGTCGAGGATCTCCTGCTCGCCGGTGCTGTCGAGCATGGGCTCGCCGTCGTGGACCATCACACCGCCGACCTCACGGTCCTGGGTGTGGAACAGCTTCGGCAGCACGGCCGGGTCGGCAGCGACGTGGGCGACGGCGATGGAGTGCACCATCCGCAGTCCACCGGAGGTCTTTGACAGCAGCTCCAGGAGCTTCACCGGCGTCGCCCGGAAGGGCGCCTTGTAACTGTCGCGGTCGGTGCCCTCCTTCGAGCCGCGGTCCCGCGTGATGTACCCGTCGAGGATCGCGGCGGTCCCGCCGAGCACGATCAGCTCCGCGACGGCCCCGTCCTCGCCGGCCAGGGCACGCGCGAGGATGTCGTCGAGCACCCCGAAGGCGTCGTCTCCCTTGGTCAGCTCCCACGGCTGCTTCCACACCCGGTCGGTGATCGTGCCGCCGTTGCCGAAGGCCCGCAGCGGCTGCTCGATGCCCTCCTTGCTGCGGTAGGCCGACAGCGCCATGGGCGCCAGCCGCTCGCTGATCGGCTGGCGGCGAGCCACGCGCATCCCGAACTCCTGCTTGATCAGCTGGTTCATGGCGTCCGCGTGCGGTCCGGCGAGCACCGCGTGCTGGTGCACGGCAGCCGACCACAGTCGGTGCGCCGGCACCCCGAGCAGCTCGTGCATGGTCTGCGTACCCACCGTGCCCGACAGCACCCGGTGCACGTCCGGGACGATCAGGCCCTCGCGGTGGGCGTGCCGGTAGACCCGCTGCATGCCCTGCGTGTTCTGCGCACCCGACGTCCAGGCGGTGACGCGGACGTGCAGGGTGGCCAGCAGGTCGTCCCGCGCCGCCACCAGGTCCCCCAGCGGCGCACCCCCATCCGCCCGCGCGCCGACCACGACGGTGGCGGGGAAGGCCAGCGTGTGGCCCTCGCGTCGGGTCGCCTCGGTCAGTGTGGGCGCCGCCAGGTTCTTACGGGTCCGCGCCGTCAGCTCGGCCACCCGCCGCCGCGCGGCTGCCTGCTCCGCGCGGCTGCGGCCGCCGGACTGCTCGGTGGAACCGATGACGGAGGCGATGCAGGCCGAGATCGCCTTCTCGATGTCGCCGCCGGTGCGGGCCAGCCACATGCTCACCATCCGGCTGTTGCCGTCGCCCGCGACCAGGAAGGTGTCCTCGGTGCCGTCGGCGTACACGACCCGCATCACGAACAGCGTCAGCGGTTCCTTCACGCCCTGCTGGAGCACACTCGAGGTGTAGACGTTCTCGCCCTTCTGGGCCTGGTACGTCTTCCGCATGCTCTCGGCGACCGCCTTGGCGAGTGCCTTGCGGTCCCGCATGTGCACCGTGAAGACCGCGAGCGGCTGGCCGGTCTTCGGATCGACCACGGTCTCGTACACCGGCACCAGCGACGTGGACGGTGCCACGTCCATGGCCGTGTGCAGCTGGTCCGCCCACCGCTGGTTGATGAAGTCCGGCAGGAAGTCGAGGTCGAGGTAGCGGTAGTGCGGCGCGGTCGCGTACAGCATCCCGCCGACGACTGGCTTGGCCGTCAGCAGGTTGATCGGCTCACGGGCCGCCAGCGCCTGCAGGCGCTCGGGGTCCACCGCACCCGAGGTGACGGCGTTTGCCGCCGCCTCGTCCAGCGAGACCTCGGGGTTCGCGAGCAGCTCCTTACGGGTGCTGCGGAGCTTGGTCACCGGCTGCGGGTCCGCGACCGGCTCGGGGCGGCGCAGCAGGGGCGGCAGGCCATCGTCGGGCTCCTGCCCGTCCAGGCCGCCGAAGTCGTCGAACGAAGAAGTCACGATCTTGCCCTCCTGGGGCATCGCGCGCAGCAGGAAATACCCGCGGACAGGGCACGTGAGCCACTGCCTCCACTGCGCGCCGTCCACAGGGAGCGGCGAGCGCCGTCACGCTCCATCGGCGGCTCATGTCTCCGCGATGTCCCGTGCCGACCGGCGTTCCACGGTTCTAGGCGAGCTGCTGGTCAGTCGGATCCTTAGGGGACCGAACTCCCGTCGATGACGGGCGCCAGCCGCTCTTCATGCCTCAGTTCGAACCCTGCGGCATGCAGTTCCATGTAGCCAGAGCGGTGCGCAACCGACGACAGCAAGCTGCGTCGACAGCATCCGATTCTACGCTCATCTCCCCCTAGACCAGATGAATTTCGAACACGCAGCTCAGAAGTACCAAGAATCCTTGATCCGTTCGAGAGATCCGACTCCAACGCCGGTTATGGTCTAGGCCACTTACGGAGCTAGTCATTGGACAGCGCAGCCCCAGCGCGATTCAGGCAAGCGCCCTGGCCAGATTCACCTGCCTGCAGCTCCCGGCGCCAGGCCACGAGGCGGTCCGGGATGCCGGGCGCGCTCACCACTGTCCGGCATCCGCGGCGTAGCCCTCCGGCCGGCACCCGCGAGCCCCGCGAGATTCTTCCCATCCCCGCCCGGCCGGTGTGACCAGATAGAGGTGCCGTCCCCGCCCCGGGGAGCCGGCACGAAAGGAGTCCGACCGTGAACAGAACCCGACGGCCCGGGCCGGATACCGCCCTCCGCGCCCTACTGTGGCTGTTGGTGACATCCGCCGCTGTGCTCGCAGCCCAGAGCCAGCAGTGGGCCAGCGCGGTCACTACGGCGACCGCCGTCTACGCCATCCCCGGAACCCGCCCCCCGTAGGCCCCAGTTGGAGAGGCACCGGGCCCAGATCCGGATTCCCGGAAAGTTCTCACGGAAGGAAACACCCACCCCACTTCTGGTAGCCAGCCGCCCGCGAAGCGGGCCAGGGGCCGGGAGCGCAGCGGACGGCCCCCAAGGCCCCGGGGGACCGGGGCCGCCTGAGCCTGCGTCAGCAGGCTCACGGTCCACTGGAGCGTAGCGAAAGAGGACCGGCTGGCTCGAAGCGAAGCGCAGAGCCGGACCCTCACCGCGCAGCGGTGAGGGTGTCACTCCGTCAACCTCCGCGCAACGCGCGGAGGTTCGCTGGGAGCCTGCGAAGCAGGCTCTTACCCGCTCCGCG